>NZ_JBQCGS010000019.1:0-43009 GCF_051955415.1 Flexivirga sp. | reverse complement strand
GGTGCGGTCCCCGCCCCCACCCCCCCCCTTGTGGGGTGGGGGCGGCCCCCCCCCCCCCCGCCGCGCGGGCGCCCCCCCCCCCCCCCCCCGCCGGCCGCGCCCACCCCCCCCCCCCCCCGGGCCCGTGCCTGTCGTGCGGAGAATCGAACCCGAGGCTCAGCTCAGTCGCGGGTCAGGCGTCGGTGGGTGACGCGATGCGGACGAGCCGCCTCGGCGCCGAGGCGCTCCACCTTGTTCTCTTCGTATGACGCGTAGTTGCCCTCGAACCAGTACCAGTTCGAGGGGTCCTCGTCGGTGCCCTCGTAGGCCAGGATGTGCGTCGCGACCCGGTCCAGGAACCAGCGGTCGTGGCTGATGACGACCGCGCAGCCCGGGAAGTCGAGCAGGGCGTTCTCCAGCGAGCCGAGGGTCTCCACGTCGAGGTCGTTGGTCGGCTCGTCCAACAGCAGCAGGTTGCCGCCCTGCTTCAGGGTGAGCGCCAGGTTGAGGCGGTTGCGCTCACCACCGGAGAGCACGCCGGCCTTCTTCTGCTGGTCCGGGCCCTTGAAGCCGAACTGCGAGACGTAGGCGCGGGACGGGATCTCGACCTGGCCCACCTGGATGTGGTCGAGCCCGTCGGACACGACCTCCCACAGCGTCTTCTCCGGGTCGATGCCGGCGCGGCTCTGGTCGACATACGAGATGTCGACGGTCTCGCCGACCTTGACCGAACCGTCGTCCGGCTCCTCCAGACCCACGATGGTCTTGAACAGCGTGGTCTTGCCGACACCGTTGGGACCGATGACACCGACGATGCCGTTGCGGGGCAACGTGAACGACAAGCCATCGATGAGCACGCGGTCGCCGAAGCCCTTCCGGAGGTCCTTGACCTCGATGACCTGGGAACCCAGGCGCGGGCCCGGCGGGATCTGGATCTCCTCGAAGTCCAGCTTCCGGGTGCGCTCCGCCTCGGCCGCCATCTCCTCGTAGCGCGCCAGACGCGACTTGCTCTTGGTCTGGCGGGCCTTGGCGTTGGACCGGACCCACTCCAGCTCGGACTTCAGCCGCTTGGCCAGCTTGGCGTCCTTCTTGCCCTGGACCTGCAGGCGCTCCTGCTTCTTCTCCAGGTAGGTGGAGTAGTTGCCCTCGTAGGGGTAGAGCCGGCCGCGGTCGACCTCACAGATCCACCCCGCGACGTGGTCGAGGAAGTAGCGGTCGTGGGTGACCGCCAGGACGGCGCCGGGGTATGACGCCAGGTGCTGCTCGAGCCAGTTGACCGACTCGGCGTCGAGATGGTTGGTGGGCTCGTCCAGCAGCAACAGGTCGGGCTTGGACAGCAGCAGCTTGCACAGCGCGACCCGGCGGCGCTCACCGCCGGAGAGCACGGTGACGTCGGCGTCTCCAGGCGGGCACTGCAGCGCGTCCATCGCCTGCTCCAGCTGGGAGTCCAGATCCCACGCGTCAGCGGCGTCGATCTTCTCCTGGAGCTTGCCCATCTCGCCCATCAGGGCGTCGAAATCGGCGTCCGGCTGGGACATCTCCTCGGAGATCTCGTTGAACCGGTCGAGGTCGGCCTTGATCTGCCCGAGGCCCTCCTCGACGTTGCCGCGCACGTCCTTCTCCTCGTTCAGCGGCGGCTCCTGCAACAGGATCCCGACGCTGAAGCCGGGCGACAGGCGGGCCTCGCCGTTGGAGGGCTGGTCGAGGCCGGCCATGATCTTCAGGATCGTGGACTTACCGGCACCGTTGGGCCCCACGACGCCGATCTTCGCGCCGGGGTAGAAGGACATGCTGACGTCATCGAGGATCAATTTGTCCCCGACAGCCTTGCGCGCCTTGGTCATGGTGTAGATGAACTCGGGCATGCGGGTCAGGCTATCGGGGCAAGGCCGCGCCACCGAAATCGTCGTGCCGGAGCGTGCCGGTCCGTCAGTCAGCTCGCATGCTGCTCCACCAGCGGCCCGGTCGAGGCGGCCGGCAGGTCGTCGCCGTCCGCCGGGTCACCGGCGTCGACCACGTCGCTGGCTGCGCCACCCCACGGGTCGGTCATCGCCACCGCGTCGTCCGTGCGCCAGCTGGGCCGCTCCCCGCTGCCCGCGGTCGCGGCGAAGCCGGACCGCTGGTGCTGGCCGGGCACCTTCTGATAGGTCGAGATGCCGAAGCGCAGGTCGGGCCCGACGTTGATCGCCTCGATCTCCGGGGCGGAGCGGTTTTCACCGGTGGACGTCTGCCACTGGCTCATCCGCAAGATGCCGTGGACGAGCACGGGCATCCCCTTCTTCAGCGACTGCTGCACGTTGGACCCGACCGCGCGGAACGCCACGACCTTGTAGAAGGAGCTGCGGCCGTCGACATAACCGTTGCCGGCCTGGTCGCGGTAGAACTCGTTGACCGCGACCCGGAAGGTCGTGAAGTCGCCCTTGCCACTGGTGATCCGGTCCGGATCGGCCACCACGTTGCCGCAGATGGTCACCTTTGTCTCGTTCATGTCGAACCCCTGTCCGGCGTGCTCGCCCGGTCTGCCGATGCACGCCCTGCGCGTGCGTCGATGTGGACCTTCAGAGTGGGCTCGCGACGCGTCGGCAGGAAGACCGCCCGCGGACCGCTGTGGACGAGGCGTGGGTTGCCGCCGGGATGTGGACAGCGCTCAGCGGACCGCGGCGTCCAGCGCCTCGCGGGTCCGCCGATGGCATCGAAGCACCTGCGCGACCGGCTCGATGATCTGCTCTGCGCCCACGCCGGCGATCGCCGCGCGCAGCCGTGATCGCACCCGATCCGCGCGGCGTTCGGCTCCCCGGGTCGCCGCCCACCGGGAGATCAACGCCAGCAGCACGCCGGCGAGGACGCCGAAGACGAGCATCAGCAGCGGGATCGGCAGTCCCCACCATTGCGGCGCGGATGCGTCGACGTGCGTCATACCGAGCACGACGAGCAGACCGAGCCAGACCAGGCCGATCAGGGCGACCGCGGCGAACACCCACTGCAGGGCGGAGGCCACTGACCACCAGGCGGGCGGCTTGTCGTGCAGCTCGGTGCCGATGACGGCCTGGTCCAGCGCGTCGTGCAGGTGCTCGTCCCCGGGCGTCGCGGCCTCCTGCGCGGCCTCCGCCCACGCAGCGGGCAGACCCTCGGCAGCGCGCCGGCCCAGTTGGCGGGTCGCCACGTCGACCGCGGCACGCGCGGCCGGACCGGGCGGGGGCAGCGACGAGCGGCCGAGCGCCAGCTTGGCGCCCGAGCGGTTCAGGGTGTGTGCCTCGTCGAGGCGCAGCCGCCGCAGCGGCTCGGGGCGCAGCCGATGCACCCACCGGGTGAACGGCCAGCCACCGTGATGCTCGGCCTGGCGGCGGTAGTCACGGCGTACGGCGTCCACCACCGCCGGCACACCGGCGGCGCGGCACAACGCGTCGATCAGTGCGGAGTCGTCCTGGGAATCGAGGTCGGCCTCGGACGGCGCGACGCCGTGACGCAACGCCGTGGCCGCCGCCCGCACATCGGCCAGGAGCCGTTGTTCGGCCGCGTTGCGCTCGGCCACCACCGACCCGATCGTGCCCGCCAGATCGTCGACGCCGTAGCCCCGGACGGCGGACGTCGGCAGGATCGGCACGTCGGCCAGACCGTCGGCGGCCAGCAGCCGGTGCAGGTCGTCGATGCACTGCGAGATCTGCGCCCGATCGAGCCGGTCGACCTGGTTGAGCACCACCAGCGACACCGCGTCGTGGCCCGACAACCGCTTGACGTAGTCGTCGTGCAACACCGCGTCGGCATACTTCTGCGGGTCGGTGACCCACACGAAGACGTCGGCCAGCTCGATGACCCGGTCGGCCTCCGCGCGGTGCTGCGCGACCCGGGAGTCGAAGTCGGGCAGGTCGAGCAGCACCAGCCCGTTGAGCAGCTCCGCGCGCCGCGTCGTGCGCGGCACCTGATGGCGGGTGCCGACACCCAGCCAGTCGAGCAGGTCGCCGCTGGGTTCGTCGCCCCACATGGCCGCCGTCGGCACCGCGGTCGTCGGCCGGCGTGCGCCGATCCGCGACACCGGCTCCGCGACCAACGCGTTGAACAAGCTGGACTTGCCGCTGCCGGTGGCCCCGGCGAGCACCACGACGGTGCGCCCGCCCACCATGGCGCGTCGCGCCGGGATCTTGTCCAGCACCTGCCGTGCCGCGGTGACATCGGTGGCCGGCAGGTGGACGCCACCGACGGTCAACGCCTCGTGGAGGGAGTCCGCGCGTGCGGTGACATCCGCCCAGCTGACCTTCGGTGGCATGGTCGCCCCGCGCAACGACTCGCTCCTCATCATCGATCCGACTTCTGGTGAACAGGGCGGCCGTCCGCCGCCCGGACCTCGTCCATGGCCGCGCGCAGCTCGCCGGCCGATGCGCAGCTCGGCGCGATCTCGGTCAGCACGTCGTCGAAGCGGTCGCGCTGGCCGTCATACAGTTCCTCGGCGCGAGCCAGCAGCCGGGTGCGTGCCTTGCGCGCGAGGGTGCGCACCGCCTGGTCGCCGAAGACCGCCTCCAGCAGCCGCTGCGCCAGCACCGCCGAGCCGCCGGCGATGCCGACCTCCGCACCGGTCAATCCGGCAGTCGCCGAGAAGACCACCAGCATCAGCAACACGGCGATCCCGTTGACGCCGAAGGCCAGGAATCGCGCCGTGGTGCGCTTGCCACCGGCTTCCTCGCGCACCATCGCCAACACGTCGTCCTGCCAGGCCCGCACCAGCTTCTCCGTATCGGCGGCGAAACCCGTTGGGACCGAAGACAACTCGGGATGTGCCTGCACCAGCTCCGCTCCCCCGGGTGTATGGCGCCACTGCCGCGCCACGGTGATCGCGGCGCTCTCGCCGTGCGCCTGCAACAGCGCGGCCACCCCGGTCTGCAGGGCCGCACCGAGGTCGTCGGCGGGCTGCCGCGTGCGAGCGCGCAACACCGAACCCACTCGGTCGCGCAGCCGGCTGACACCCGCTTCGAGCTGCCGGAACACCTCACCGGTGCCGACGAACTCCTGCCACCGGGCCAGCACCTCACCGCGCAGCAGCGTGCCGTCCGCCATACCCTCGGCAACGCCCGCCAGGGCGGCGGCATACCCGTCCCGGGCGATGGTGTGCAGCTCGTCGCGCGCGTCGTCCTGGGCACCGAGCGCCGCGACCAGGTCGGCGGCGCGGCTGTCGAGCGACTCGAGCGCACCCTGCAGGGTGCGGCGGATCACGATGCTGCGCGCGTGCTGATCGGCCGCCAGCGACGCCAGCCAGCCGTTGATGCGCTCCACCTCCACGGCAGGCAACAGGCCGTCCGGCCCGAGCTCGGACTCGGCGATCGCGAAGACCGGCGACTGGCCCAGACCCTGCTCCATCAGCATGGTGGCGAAGTCGGCGCGCACCTCCTCCATCGCGTCCAGCGGCACCCGGTCCAGCACCACCGCGACCGACGTGCCGCGCCGGATCGCCTGGTGCAGGAGGTCCCACGGCACGGCGTCGGCATACCGCATCGCCGTGGTCACGAAGATCCACAGGTCGGCTGCCGACAGCAATTGCCGGGCGAGGTCGCGGTTGGCGGAGACGACCGAGTCGATGTCGGGTGCGTCCAGCAGAGCCAGCCCCTGGGGCACGTCACCGGCGACCAGGCGCAGCGTGCCCGGATCGCTGTCCTCCGGCTGCTCACCCGTCAGCCGGGCCAGCCCGGGCAGTACCCGCGGCCCGGTGAACCACCGGGCGTCGGCCGGGTGGTGGATCAGCGTGGACGCCCGCGTCGTGGGCCGCAGCACGCCGCTCCTGGTGACGACCTCGCCGACCAGCGAGTTGACCAGCGTGGACTTGCCCGCGCCGGTCGACCCACCGACGACCGCCAGCAGCGGTGCGTCCAGCGCCGACGCGCGCGGCAGGATGTAGTCGTCCAGCTGAGCGAGCAACTCCGCCCGCTCCCGACGGACCTGATCGACGCCGGTCAGTTGCAAGGGGTATGCCGTCGCATCGACCCCGCGCCGCAGCGACTGCAACGCGGCCAGCAATCGAGCACCATCGACGTCGTCCGACACGTCCACATAATTTCGTGGCCGTGTCCGCGACTCAACTTGGCCCGCCGCGGTGCGCCGGATCACTGCTCTGCCGCGGCCGCAAACCAGCAGCAAGCTGATGAGTGCACCCCCGTCGGCGGCTCGCCCGACCTCGTACCTCGATCGCCCGAGCCGCCTGTTACTTCTGCCGCGGCCGCGAACCAGCAGCAAGCTGCTGTTTGCACCCCCGGCAGGACTCGAACCTGCGACCTAGACATTAGAAGTGACTTGCTCTATCCAACTGAGCTACGGGGGCAAGGGTCCGCAGATTACCGGAATAGGGTTGATCGACGCCCGGCTGTCTGTCCTCGCACCTACCGTTGCCACATGGCGCACCACACAAAGGACAAGGGCGACTTGGGTACTGCAAAGGCCCACGCCGACCTCGTTGCGTCCGGCTTCACTGTCTTGTTCCCCGCCACTGAGCACGCCCCGTTCGATCTGGTGGCGTACCGGCATGGGGAGTTTCATCGTGTCCAAGTCAAATACCGATCGTCACGCGCTGGCGCCATCTCGGTCAACTTCCGCTCCGTGTGGGCCGATCGGCATGGCACCCACACGAAACGAATCTACAAGTCAGAGATCGACTACGTCTGCATTTACTGTCCCGAAACCGACGAGTGTTACTACATCCGTCCGGACGATCATCAGCAATCGGTTACGCTGCGCGTGGTTCCGAGTCGAAACGCACAGCGTAAGCGCGTCCTCGAAGCCGCACGCTTTCGCCACTTCGGAGTACCAGACCCAGCTGTACCCGAGGCCAATCGTCCGTCGCCGATAGTGGCGAGTGGCGTTGACAACGAACCGATCACCCACTCGACCAGTCAGCAGCCTTCCGCGAGCAGCCGCCGCACCTCCACGTTCGAGGTCTGATCGAAGGCGATGTATGCCGCTCCGACAGCGGTGAAGTCGCGCGGCTGCCGGGGACAGATCACCTCGTCGGCCTCCGTCGCCAGTGCGGCGCATACCTCCGGCGGACCGACCGGAGCGGCGAGGACCAGCCGCGCCGGCCCCTGCCGCTGTATGACGCGAGCCGCCACCCGCATGGTGGCGCCGGTCGCGAAGCCGTCGTCGACCAGGACCACGGTGCGGCCGGCCACCGCCACCGCAGAGCGACTCCCCCGATACGCCTGCTCCCGGCGGCGCAGCTCCGCCGTCTCGGCGTCGTGTACGGCAGCGAACTCCACGTCCGCCACGCCGGCCCGCCGGATCACCGCCGTGTTGCGGACGGTCTCGACGCCTGCACCAGCACCGGCGATGGCGCCCATCGCCACCTCCGGGCGGCGGGGCAACCCGAGCTTGCGGACCACCAGCACGTCCAGCGCTGCGCCCAACCGTTCGGCGACGACGGCTGCGACCGGCACCCCACCACGCGGCAGCCCCAGGACGACGACGTCCGGACGGCCGGCATACGCGGTCAGCCGGCCGGCGAGATCCGTCCCGGCCGCCACCCGGTCGGCATACGGCGGGTGCGGGTGCCTGCTCCAGCCGGCCACGGACCACTCCTGCCGCGAGACGTCACGAGACCGTCAATCCCCGGTCCTCGTAATAACGGTAGAGCGCGGTGTCCAGGAAGCGCACCCGCAGCAGATCCACGAGTTCCAGCAGGTGCCCTTCGGACTCGGCGACCGCTGCGCTGGAGTCGCCGCGGTCGATCCGGGCGCGGACCATCGCCAGTTCGCTCGCGACGTCCTGGAGTTGGTGCATCTCCCGGCGCGCTTGCCGCCCACCGTGACGGTCGGCCCAGGCGAGCGCATAGCGGCGTTCCTTGATCGAGGACAACATGACGACTTCCGGCATCGAGAGCCGCCCGGCATCGACATACACACCGAGTTCACGGCGGATCAGCGTGGCCTCGTGCTTGCGCGCCAGCACGATGAGCGTCACGAACGCGACGAAGAGCGGCAGCTGCAGCAACAGGTAGAAGACCAACCAGCCGTGCTGGGACAGCACGGCGCCGAGGTTCCACACCCCGTGCAGGGTCACCGCGCAACACCATCCGGCCACGGGCGCGGCAACCCGCAGCCGCCGGTGCGGCGTCGTGGCGGCGATGCCGATCCCGATGCCGGTGCACACGGTGAACATCGGGTGGGCGAACGGGCTCATCACCACCCGCACCACGAACGTCGCCAGCAACCCCTGGTCACCCGAATGCGCATAGCCGGAAGCGAGGTAGACCACGTCCTCGACCGCCGCGAAGCCGGCCGCGGTGAGGCCGGCATACACGATGCCGTCGACGACACCGTCGATCTCCCGCGGGCGGAACAGCAGCAACACCAACGGTCCGAGGCCCTTCATCGACTCCTCGACGACCGGTGCCACCCACACCGCGGCCGGCGGATGGGTGCTGCTCACCGGGTCGATGAGCATCGAGCCGACGTTGTTGAGCACGGCCGCGCTGAAGGTCGCGATGCACGCGCCCCACAGCACCGCGAAGACCAGCATTCCGGCCGGCTCCCGTTCGAAGCGGTCCAGCCACAGGAAGACCGGGACGACCACACCGAGCACGACCAGCGACAGCACCAGCCCGACGCCTGTTGCGACCACACCCGACTGGTCGTCGATCAGCACCAGCATCCCCAGGCCGCCGAGCACGAAGCAGATCGCGATCAGGGCGACGATCAGCCACCGACGCAGCGCGGGACGCCGATCGGGGCGAGGAGCGGGCAGCACGGGGGCACTGTATGCCGACAGCGCGGCCTCGCCCACCGATGCCCGCTGTCGATCCCTACAGTGAGCGGGTGAGCGAAGACAAGGCACGCACCGACCGGATCGTCTGGATCGACTGCGAGATGACCGGATTGAGCCTGACCGACGACGCGTTGATCGAGGTCGCCGCGTTGGTCACCGACTTCGAGCTGAACCAGCTCGGCGACGGGGTGGACGTCATCATCAAACCGCCGCAGGCGGCGCTGGAGCAGATGAACGACTTCGTCCGGGAGATGCACACCAGGAGCGGTCTGCTCGAGGAGCTGGCCGGCGGGGTATCGATGGCCGAGGCCGAGCAACAGGTGCTGGACTACGTGCGGCAGTTCGCCGCTGAGGAGGCCAAGTGGCCGCTCGGCGGCAACACCGTCAGCACCGACCGCGGCTTCCTCGCCCGGGACATGCCGCAGCTGGAGTCGCACCTGCACTACCGGATCATCGACGTGTCCTCGATCAAGGAGCTGTCGCGGCGGTGGTACCCGCGCGCCTACTTCAACGCGCCGGCCAAGTCCGGCGGCCACCGGGCGCTCGCCGACATCCGCGAGTCGATCGAGGAACTGCGCTACTACCGGGAGGCCGTCTTCGTGCCGCAGCCCGGCCCGGACAGTGACACGGCCAAGGCGATCGCGGCGAAGTACCGCGCCGGTGACTGACCCTGTCACGACCACTCCCGGGGAGCAGGTACGATAGTCCGCGCTGCCTCCGAGAGGCGGTCATGGTGGGTGTAGCTCAGCTGGTAGAGCGTCGCGTTGTGGTCGCGAATGTCGCGGGTTCAAGTCCCGTCACTCACCCCCATCCGCAAGGACCCCGGCCTGTGCAGGCCGGGGTCCTTGCCTGTTCCGGACCGGTGATCGCCGACGGCCCGGTCGGCTGGTCAGTGAGACGTCAGGGACACCGTCTCCCACGCGACGCCCCGGGTCTCGGTCGGCGCCAGGCAGGTCAGGCGGGCGGCAGGCTGCGCGAAGGAACGCACCACGGCCGTCACCCGGGCCGGTAACGGCGCCGCGCACTCCAGCGTGACGGTCCATCGGTCCCGGTCACGCCGCGCCGACGTCACCTGTATGGCGTGTCTGCCGGCCGGGCCCCAGCGCCGCAGCACCACGACGACGGCGTACTGCGCGGGCGCGGACAGGTCGCAATAGCCGCGGAGATGGTCGGCCGCGACCAGGCCGTCGCGCAGCTGGCGGACGGCGGCCGGCGCCGTGGTCGCGGTGACCTCACCGAAGTAGATGCCGTCCGGCGCGACCAGCAGGTTGCCCGCGTAACGGTCCCCGCCGACGTGGCTGCACTCCCAGGTGTGGTCGGGCCATTCGGCAGCCAGGGCGGTGGCCACGGGCCGGCCGCGGATCGCGCAGCAGGCGTCGTGGATGCCGTGCGTGCACACCAGGTAGACCGGCGGCAGCCCGACCGTGCCGGCGCGATCGATGGCCGCGACGATGCCGCGCAGACCTGACGGGTCGGACCAGCTGCCCCACTGCTGTCGGTGGCGGCCGTCAGCGTCATACCGCAGGACGGCCCAGGCGAACTCAGGCGGGCGCGGGCGGCGTCCGTGCCGGCGGATGAGCAGGATGCGCAGGCCGGCGGCCAGCGCCGCCTGCCGGACCTCGCCGATCACGTCGCCGGGCAGCGGGAGTTCGGCGAAGCCGCCGAAGGGCCACGGTCCCGGGTGCTCGACCAGCACCCAGCCGTGTGCCCGTGCCGCGGTGCCGGCCGGGTCGTCGTGCCGGTCTCGAGCGGCGGTCGCGCAACGGAACGCCGCCGGGCGGCTCACGGCTGCGTCGGCAGCGCCACCCCGGCGCGCAGCAGCCGCTGCGCCAGGCCGAGACCGACCTCCGATGCGGTCCGCGGCTGCCCGTCGAGCAGGGTGCGGACGGCCGCCAGCTCGGCTTCGTCCAGGTCCAGCCATCCCACGCGGGTGTGCAGTCGGGTGCCGTCGAGTGCGGTGGCCAGTCCGGCCCGTAACCGGATCGTCGACCGCTCGTCCAGCGAGTCGATCGCGGCCTGCTGGGCCAGCGGCCCCAGTGGCGCCGGCCGTCCCTGCCCTTGGCGGGCACGCCGGAAGGCCGGGCGCGGGTCGGCTTCGTCGAGTGCGGCCAGGAGTTGTGTGCGCACCGCCGCCACCACGTCGTCCGGGCCGTCGACACCCAGCGGTAGGGATTGGCGAGCGTCCGGGTCGTCGCGCAGCCGGGCGAGCGCGTCCTGCATCAGTTGCTCGGCGACGGCGTATCGGGTCCACACGTGCACCCCGAGGGTGAGGTGGACGGAGACCTGGTCCTGCGCCTCGGCGGCGTGCAGCCAGCCGCGCGGCAGGTAGAGGCAGTCGCCGGGCTGCAACACCGTGTCGATGATCGGCTCGCGGCGCGCCGCTTCGGCTACCTCGGCGCGGCGGTCGGTCCAGGGCTGGTCCCGCAGTGGGGCCGGGTGCACCGGCTCGTGGATGATCCAGCGCTTGCTGCCCTCGATCTGCAGCACGAAGACGTCGTGGACGTCGTAGTGGTCGTCGAAACCGCGGTTCTGCCGCGGCGTGATGTAGGCGTTGGCCTGCACCGGGTGGCCCAGCTCGGTCGCCAACCGGCGGGTGAAGTCGCCGATCGGTCCCCAGGTGCGCTGCAGCGCCTGCAGCACGATGGTCGCTCCGTCGGCGAACTGTCGCCATACGGCGGTGTCGTCGACCTGGTCCGCGATCGTCGCGCCCACACCGGCCGGAGCCGTGAAGCTGCGCTCGGGCAGCGTGCCACCGTCCTTGGCGAGCCGGAGGAACGGCGTGCGCAGCCCGCGGCGGGACAGCAGCTCGTCCACCGCAGCGGTGGAGAAGAGGTCGCCGAAGTCGCTCGCGCCGCGGGTCAGCAGCGCCTTGCGCGACCAGTGCTCCTCGGCGAACTCCTGCAACGGTATGCCGAGCAAACGGGTTTGAGCGACCCCGGCACCGAGACCGGTGCCGGGGTCGTCGTCATAGCGGCGGGCAGTGCTCAACTGTCGTTGCCCGCCCCGCCGTCGGCGCCACCGTCCTGCACACCCGAGGTGCCCGATGCGCCACCGTCGGCCGGACCCTCCTGGCCCGCACCACCGTCAGCGCCGCCGTCCTGCACACCCGGTCGGCCGTCGGCACCACCGTCGGCGGGGCCCTCCTGGAACGGATCCTGCGTGGAATCAGTCATGCATCCTCCTGCGAATCTCGCGGCCCGCGCAGGGGCCGTGTGCGTGCGAGCACCGGCTCGCGACGGCGTCAGGCCGACACCGCCACCTCCTGTCTACCCCAACTGACCCGGAGTCAAAAAGGGCTGCGGAGGGCCGATTCACTGTGCGCGTCGTCTCGGATGCAGCGTGAACCACCGATCGCGCCGATCCTGCTGATCCTGCTCGATCTCGGTGCGCAGCGCCGACGGTCCGGGTGACGTGGCGCTGCGGTGATGCTTGGGCGCGGGTCGGTCGGTCGATCGGGGCGACCGGACCGCCTCGGCGTGCTTGTCGGCCAGCTCCGCCTCGTATGCCGCGCGCCGCGCCTGACGCTCGGCGAGAACCTCGTCCCGCTGCGGCGTCTCGGGCGGCGCGAACTTCGCACGCACCTTCGCCACCGACGCCCACCGCTGCTCGCGGGTGACGTAGGACTCCTTGATCTTGATCTCCCGGGCGGCCTCGGCCTCGCGCTGCGCCGCGCGGCGCGCTGCCTTGGCCCGTTGCCGGTCGAGTCGGTCGCGCACCCGGCGCGCCTTCTGCGACTTCAGCAGCCACGTATCGCGGCGCCGCAAGCGCGCCTCCTCGATGGCGGCCTGTTCCTCGGCGTCCACGGCCATCGCACCCACCTCTTCATCGCTGGTGATCTCGTCGCGTGGCACCGTCGCATCACGCGGCCCCACCAGTCCAGTACTACCCGATCGCTGTGACGTGCTGGCCTCCCCCACCAGCTGGGCCGCGCGCCCGGCGGCCAGCGCGGCGCGACCGTAGAGGTAGGGGTCGTCGGCCGCCTCGCGCATCGACTCCAGCCGCAGTTCGTGCGCTGCGTCGTACTGCTTGGCGAGCTTGAGGTCGAGCTTGGCGAACTGCGAGTCGTCCTTGGGCGGCAACAGGATGATGTCCTCCGCCGGCAGACCGGACTTGAGCTGGCGGGTGCGCAACAGTTCGGCGTCGACCTCCGCACCGAACAGCACCGCGAGGTTGGTGATCCACAGCCACAACAGGAAGATGATCGCGTTGGCGAAGATGCCGTAGGTCTTCTGGTAGCTGGCACCGTGGCTGAGAGTGATGTAAACACCCAGCGCGATCGATGCCAACAGCCAGACGACGAAGCCGATGAGCGCACCCCAGGTGAAGAGGTCCTTCTTGGTCTTCTGCACGTTGGGCGCTGCCCAGAAGAGCATGCCGATGATCAGCACGACGATGAAGATCACGAACGGCCATTTAGCCCAGTCCCACACGGTGACCGCGGTCTGGCCGAGCCCGACGGCGTCGCCCACCTGCTGGGCGACCGAGCCCGTCGTGACGATGGCGAAGATCACCACGAGGATCAACACCACCTCGATGGCGGTGACCAGCAGCAGGGACGCCTTGAGCCTGATCGTCGAGCGGCCCTCGCGGACGTCATACATCTTGTTGGCGGCCTTGCTGAACGCCTGCACGTAACCCGATGCGGAGTTCAGGGCGAGCAGCACGCCGATGACGAACGCGATCGCGCCGCCGCCCTGGGTCGTGATGTGCTCGATGAAGGTCTTGATCGTGCCGAGCGACTTGTCGTGCGGCGACTTGCCGACGATGGCGGCCAGCTTGTCGACGACGTTGTCGGCCGTCTCCTTCCCGTTGCCGAAGAGATTCAGCAGCGACAGGACCGCGATGATCCCGGGGAACAGCGACTGCATCGACCGGTAGGTCAGCGCCGCGGCCAGATCGGTGCATCCGTCCATGCCGAACTTGCTGACCGCGCGTTTCAGCGCGATCTTCCAGTCCGCCTTCGCGGTGACGTCCGGTATGTCCTTCGGACGCTCGACTTCTTCGTCTTCCAACAGCAGCAGTGACATCCGTGGAGTCCTTCGGTCGGGGCCAGAGACGTGCATCGACGAATATGCATCGGCAGACAGCGTCGACAACTGGATCGACTTGGCAACCTAGCGGCTGCAACCCTCGATTTCATTTCTGCCGGTCGTCCCTGCTATGTTTTTCCACGCACCGAGGCGCTCATGCCCGGTGACACCGGGCGCCATTAGCTCAATTGGCAGAGCAGCTGACTCTTAATCAGCGGGTTCGGGGTTCGAGTCCCTGATGGCGCACCAGCACACTCCGGATCGCCTTGCGGTCCGGAGTGTTTCGTTGTCCGCCGACCCGACACCCTGTTACCCCGCTCACATGCTGGACGGGGCCGCGTAGCAGACTGTCCGGCGTGCGTGCACTTGCGAAGACAGGAGCCCGACCGGGCTTGGAGTTGATCGACGCACCGGAGCCGACCGCCGGCCCCGGCGAGGTCAAGATCAAGGTATGGCGGGCGGGCCTGTGCGGCACCGACCTGCACCTGGAAGGCTGGGACGACTGGGCCGCGGCCACCGTCGAGCCACCGTTGATCATCGGACACGAGTTCTTCGGTGAGGTCGTCGACGTCGGCCCCGGGGTCACCAGCGTGGAGGTCGGCCAGCGGGTCTCCGGCGAGGGGCACGTCGTGTGCAACGAGTGCCGCAACTGCCGGGCCGGCCGCCGCCAGCTGTGCATCCGCACCAGCTCGGTGGGTGTCAACCGCAACGGCGCCTTCGCCGACTACGTCGTCATACCGGCCTCCAACGTGTGGGTGCAGCCGGCCGACCTGGATCCCGACGTCGGTGCGATCTTCGACCCGTTCGGCAACGCCACCCACACCGCGCTGTCCTTCCCGATCGCCGGCGAGGACGTGCTGGTCACCGGAGCCGGGCCGATAGGCGTCATGGGCGCAGCCATCGCCAAGCACGTCGGTGCCCGGTATGTCGTGGTGACCGATGTCAGCGATTACCGGCTCGAGCTGGCCAAGGCGGCCGGCGCCGACCGGGTGGTCAACGTCGCCCGCGAACGCATCGCCGACGCGCAGGCCGACCTGGGCATGCGCGAAGGTTTCGACATTGCCCTGGAGATGTCCGGAAACCCTTCCGCGGTCAGCGAACTCATCGACAACATGAACCACGGTGGCCGCATCGCGATGCTCGGCCTGCCCGGTGACCCGTTCGCCATCGACTGGGGCAGGGTGATCACTCACATGCTGACCATCAAGGGCATCTACGGCCGCGAGATGTACGACACCTGGTACGCCATGAGTGCGATGCTGCAGTCCTCGCCGGCGCTGGCCGACGCCGTGCACTCGGTCATCACCCACCGCTTCCCCGCCGAGCAGTGGCAGGACGCGTTCAACGCCGCCCGGTCGGGCGAGTGCGGCAAAGTCGTCATGGATTGGAGCTAGGAGATGTACGCCAACAAGGACGCGCTCGTCGCGACGCTGCAGGAGATCGACGACGCCGGACTGACCAAGCACGAGCGCGAGCTGTCCACGCCGCAGTCGGCGAAGGTGCAGACCGCCGGCACCGACGCACTGAACTTCTGCGCCAACAACTACCTCGGCCTCGCCGACCACCCCGACGTCGTGGCCGCGGCCCGGGATGCCCTGCAGCAGTGGGGTTTCGGTATGGCGAGCGTGCGCTTCATCTGCGGCACGCAGACCCAGCACCGGGACCTCGAGCGACAGATCGCCCACTTCGTCGGCACCGACGACGCGATCCTCTACTCGTCCTGCTTCGACGCCAACGGCGGCATCTTCGAGGTGCTCTTCGGGGCAGAGGACGCGATCATCTCGGACGAACTGAACCATGCGTCGCTGATCGACGGCATACGACTGTCCAAGGCCAAGCGCTTCCGTTACCACAACGCCGACATGACCGATCTGCGCGCGCAGCTGGAGGCAGCGCAGGCCGCGGGCGCGCGCCATACGGTGATCGTCACCGACGGCGTCTTCTCGATGGACGGCTACTACGCGCCGCTGGCCGAGATCTGTGATCTGGCCGAGGAGTTCGGCGCGCTGGTGATGGTGGACGACTCGCACGCCGTCGGCTTCGTCGGCGAGGACGGCCGCGGGACACCCGAGCACTGCGGCGTCATCGACCGGGTCGACATCGTGACCGGCACGCTCGGCAAAGCGCTCGGCGGCGCCTCCGGCGGCTACGTCGCGGCGCACCAGGAGATCGTCGACCTGCTGCGGCAGCGGTCACGGCCCTATCTGTTCTCCAACGCGGTCGCCCCGTCGGTTGTCGCTGGTTCGATGAAGGCCCTTGAGATCGCTGGCAACTCGCGCGCGCAGCGCGAGAAGCTGAACGCCAATACGGTGCTCTTCCGGACCATGATGACGGAGGCCGGCTTCGAGGTGTTGCCCGGCAGTCACCCGATCACCCCAATCATGTTCCCCGGCGAGGACGGTGCCCGGCAGGCGGCGCAGATCGCCGATGCCATGCTCCGCCGCGGCGTCTACGTGATCGCGTTCTCCTACCCGGTGGTGCCGCAGGGCAGGGCGCGCATCCGTGTGCAGCTGTCCGCGGCGCACAGCGAGGACGACGTGCGGGCCTGCGTGCGAGCGTTCGAGGAAGGCCGCGCCGAGGTACTCGGCTGACTACAAGTAGAGCCCGGTGCTGCCGGTCTCGACGCGCTGCGCGGCGACGGCGTGCAGATCACGCTCCCGCAGCAGCAGGTAGGTGCGGCTCTGCAGCTCGACCTCGGCCCGGTCTTCGGGGTCGAACAGCACCCGGTCGCCGATCTTGACCTGCCGCACGTGCTGGCCGACCGCGACGACCTCGGCCCAGGCGAGCCGCTTCCCCACCGAGGCGGTCGCGGGTATGACGATGCCGCCGCCGGACTTGCGTTCGCCGCCGTCGCCGTCGGCGGACACCAGCACCCGGTCGTGCAGCATCTTGATGGGCAGATTGCCCGCTGCGGGCTCAGCCACGTGCGCGGCGCAGGATGCCCAGGGTGAGCAGCACCACGGCGACGCCGCCCAGCGCCATACCGAGCTTCTGGGTGTCCAGCTGACCGTCCGGAGTGTGGGTGAAGCCGCCGACCTTGAGCTTGACGTCCTCGACCTGGCGCTTGGCGAGCTCCTTGGGCTGTGCGCGGAACGCCAACTCGTCGATGGTGCCGGCCAGCCGCTCGCGCGTCGCCGCGAGGTCCGCCTCGATGTCCTTGGCGGAACGCGTGGCGGGTTTCGCGGGGGCCTTGTCAGCCATGGTGTCTCCTCGGCTCGAAGTTCGTTCGGCACGGTCGCGCCGCGTGTGTCGGGCTCGCCTGAGACGATAACGGATGACGAACGACATTCGCACCGGCCCACACGTGGGCGGAAGCTTCCAGGAGGTCACAGGGATGGCTCGACTCGAGATCGGCGACCAGGCGCCGGAGTTCACACTCACCTCGGACAGCGGGAAGGAGGTCTCGCTCAGCGACTTCCGTGGCACACACCTGGTGATCTTCTGCTACCCGGCCGCGATGACGCCCGGCTGCACCAAGGAGGCGTGTGACTTCCGTGACTCCCTGTCCACCCTGCAGGGTGCCGGTTACGACGTGATCGGCATCTCCCCCGACCAGCCCGAGAAGCTCGCGAAGTTCGTCGAGAAGGAATCACTCACCTACCCGCTGCTCGCCGACCCGGACAAAGCGGTCCTGGAGGCCTATGGGGCGTATGGCGAGAAGAAGCTCTACGGCAAGACCGTCGTGGGTGTGATCCGGTCCACGATCGTGGTCGACCCGGAGGGCAAGGTCGAGCTGGCCCGGTACAACGTCAAGGCCACCGGGCACGTCGCGTCGCTGTCCAAGGCGCTGAAGCTCGGATGAGCGGGCGTCGCGAGCGATCGATGGGCACAGGCCGGATGCAGCATCCGAGGCAGGAGGCAGCTGCATGAGCAATCTGTCCCGTTGGGAGCAGGGGCACCACGGTTACGGCGCACGGTTCGCACAGCTGCTTAAGGACGGTGTCGACATCACCGGTGAGGCACGGCTGGCGGACGTCCTGCTGCCCCGGTCCGGCACGGTGCTGGACGCCGGCTGTGGGATGGGCCGGATCGCCGCCGCCCTCGAGGCGGCCGGACACGACGCTTATGGGGTCGACCTCGATGCCGAACTGCTCGCCCAGGCCGGCCGGACCTACCCCGCGCTGCCCGTGGCGCAGGTGCGACTGGAGGACGTCAGTCCCGATTCCCTTGCCGCCCAGGAGTTTCCCTCGTCATACGACCTCATCGTGTGTGTCGGCAACGTGCTGACGTTCCTCGCCGAGGACTCCGAACGCGCCGTCCTGGCGGCATTGCGCACCGTCGTGACACCCGAAGGTCGCCTGCTCGTGGGCTTCCACCAGGACGGTGGTTCCGGTCGGCGCAGCTACCCTGCCGCGGAGTTCATCGCCGACGCGGAGGCCGGTGGCTGGCGGCTCGAGTCGCGCTACGCGACCTACGACCTGCGACCCGAGCCGGGTGACGACGAATTCTTCGTCGGGATACTGCGCGCGGCATGACGGGGCCGACACCCTAGACTCGTGCGCCGAGCGGCCGTAGCCCAACTGGCAGGAGGCACGGGTTTTAGGTACCCGACAGTGTGAGTTCGAATCTCATCGGCCGCACGTCGCGCGGAGCTCGTCGAGCATCTGCGGCATCGCACCCATGCCGATCGAGAGATGCCCTTCTCCTTCGAGCAGGTGCGCCGTGGCGTCCGGCACATTCGCGGCCAGCCACTGGCCGTGCGCGAACGGCACCATCAGGTCGGCACTCCCCTGCCAGACGAACGTCGGCACGCAGATCGATCCGAGGTCGAAGCCCCACGGGACGGTGAACGCCAGGTCGTCGTCCGCCCAGCCGTCGACGCCGTTCTTCAGCGCCTCCCGGAAGTTGGCGGCCATCTCCTCGCCGGCCTCGTCGGTGATCTGCTGCCGATCCACCTCCGGCAGCAACGTACTCAGTTCGCTGAGGATCGCCGCCGGGGTGGCGTTCTTCAACTCCTCGCGCATACCGTCCAGCAGCGGTCGCAGCTCGGGCTCGCCGTCGAGGGCCGCTCCGAACTCCTCGATGTTGCCCTCGCCCATACCGGCGAGGAAGTCCAGCCCCGCGGCGTCGTACGGCGCCACACCCGCGATGGACAGCACGCCGGTGATGCGCTCGGGCAGCAGGGCGCCGGTTGCGAGGGCGTGCGGGCCACCACCGGACCAGCCGGCCGTCATCGCCTTCTCGGCACCCAGATGGTCCAGGATCGCTGCCACGTCGCCCGCGATGTCGGCGACGGTGCGTCCTGGGCGTCGCGACGAATCGCCATACCCAGCGCGGGAATACGTCACCAGCCGGAGCCCACGCTCGGCAGCCTGCTCCACCATCTTCCGCCGTGGCAGCACCGAGCCCGGAGTGCCGTGATGAAAGACGAGGACGGGGCCGTCATCGGGCCCGCTGACCTGTATGTCGAGGGAGCGGCCGTCGGGAAGTGAGATGGAAGTCATGGGACCAGCGTGCCATGCAGCAGCCGGCGCCGTACCGCGACCGCTGCACGTAGAGTGCGCCCCCATGAGCACACCGATCGACCGCCCGCGCGACGTCTCCCCCATCCTCGAGGCGGTCGTCCTGCCGGTGCGGGCAGGCCAGGAGGAAGAGTTCGAGCGGGCCTTCGCCGCCGCGGTGCCGATCATCAGCAGACAGAAGGGATTTCGCGACCTTCGACTGACGCGCTGCGTCGAGCGACCGAACGAATACCTGCTCCAGGTGCAGTGGGAGCAGCTCACCGATCACACCGTCGGGTTCCGGGAGTCGGACGACTACCAGCTGTGGCGCGCGTCGCTGCACCACTTCTACGACCCGGTGCCGGCCGTCGACCACTTCGTCGACGTGTTGCGCGGCTGACCGAGACCTACGGATCGCACCGAGTGGTCAACGGATGTCGCCGGACGGCCATCTCGCGACATCCGTCGACCTCTCGGTGACTTCAGCGCACGGTCACCGAGATCGAGTGGTACCCGGTGGACCCGTCCGGTGCCGGCGGGGCGAAGGCAGCGATCTGGACCTTGCCGTCACCGTCCACCGCCCGCACGGTAAGAGTGTGGTGACCGGAGGTCGCCTGCCACGAAAAGACCCACTGGCGCCATACATCCGCGTTGGCGGCGGCGCCGAGCCGGGCGTCCTGCCACGCGCCGTCATCGACTTTCACCTGCACCTTCGAGATGCCCACGTGCTGGTGCCAGGCGACGCCCGCGACCGCGACGGTGCCGGCGTCGAGTTTGGCGCCGCCGTGGGGTACGTCGATCCGCGAGGACGTCTTCACCGGTCCCCGCGGCGACCAACCACGGGGAGTCCAGTAGCCCTGGTCCTGCTGATAGGTCGTGACCTTCAGCTCGGTGAGCCACTTGGTCGCGGAGACGTAGCCGTAGAGACCGGGCACCACGAGGCGCACCGGGAAACCGTGCTCGGCCGGCAGGGCCTGCCCGTTCATCGCCACCGCGATGAGGGCGTTGCGGTCGTCGGTCATCGCCTCGATCGGCGTGCCGGCGGTGAATCCGTCCACGCTGCGCGACAGGACCATGTCCGCACCGTCGCGCACGCGCGCCTCGGCGAGCAGTTCGCGCACCGGCCAACCGGTCCACACGGCGTTGCCGTTGAGGTGGCCACCGACCTCGTTGGAGACGCACATCAGGGTGACCATCGCCTGCTGCATCGGCTTGGACAACAAGGTCTGCCAGTCGATCTCGAGATCGTGGTCGACCATCCCGGTGACCCGCAGCCGCCACGAGTTCGGGTCCACCTGCGGCACCACCAACGCCGTGTCGATGCGGTAGAAGTCGCTGTTCGGAACGATGTATGGCGTCACGCCGGGCACACCCACCGACGCACCCGGCGGCGGCGTCACCGGCTGGGGCACCCGGGGCACGACGAACGCATCGCGCGCTGCCTGCACGGCCCGGGCGCCGTTGCCCCATGCCCGGCCCACCGACCCGAGCAGGACCGCGACAACGGCGGCTCCGGCACCGAGCAGCACCGGACGACGGCCTGCTCCGGCCCTCGGCCGATCCCCCGGGCCCGCGGCGGCAGCACCGCCGGCGGCGGCCGCCGGCAGCAACACCCGCTCGCGCCACAGATGCAGCGTCGCCAGACCGGCCACGGCACCCACCAGCAATGGCACCAGATCGGCGGCGCCGGCGTGCGGGCGGGAGGTGACGGCCGCCGCAGCGACCCCGATCAGCACGATGAAGAGCACGAGCGCGGCGGTGAATCGACGCGGCAGCAGCCAGCCGATGAGGAGACTGAGCAGTACCAGCACGACGGCGATCCCGCCGAGGAGCACATGCTTGTCGTTGGTGCCGAACGTGTCGATGGCCCAGGTCTTCAGCCACGGCGGCGTCCGGTCGATGAAGGCGCCGCCGACGGCGAGCACCGGTGACGGCGTGCCGTCACTCCAGCCCTGACGCAGCAACACCCCGGCCAGGAACTCGGCGCACCCGACGGTCACCAGACCGGCGATGAAGCCGCCCAGGGCCGAGAGCCGGCCGCGGCCGGACGACCCCGGCTGCGCCGGCTGCATCGTTTCGACGTATTCCTTGACCACGTGTCCATCGTCGCACCGGCCGCTGTGAAGCCCTAGCGCGTCAACAATTCGGTCAGGTCGGCCCGCAGCGCACGCAGCGCGTTGCCACGGTGCGAGATGGCGTTCTTCTCCGCATCGGTCAGTTCGGCAAGCGACCGCCCGTCGGGCAACTCGAAGATCGGGTCGTAGCCGAATCCGTTGTCCCCGCGCTGGTCTCGCGTCAGCCGTCCGTGAACCTCGCCGAACCGCGAACGCTGCGTGCCGTCCGGGAGAGCGAGCACGACGCAGCAGACGAACTTCGCGGTCAGCCGCTCCACGGCGACGTCGGTGGTCTGCGCCAGGAGCAGGTCGATGTTGGCCTGGTCGGCACCGTGCGTGCCGGCCCAGAGCGCGGAGAACACACCCGGGCAGCCGCCGAGTATGTCGACGGCGAGACCCGAATCGTCAGCGATGGCGGGCAGTCCGGTCGCCTTTGCCACGGCCTGCGCCTTCAGCGAGGAGTTCTCCAGGAAGGTGACGCCGCTCTCGACGACTTCTCCGACGTCCGGGAACGACGCGACCGAGACGACCTCGACACCGATCAGCTCGGGCGTCTCGGCGACGAGTTGCCGCATCTCGCGCAGCTTGCCCTCGTTGCGGGTGGCCAGGACGACCGTGCGGTCGCTCATCGCCGACGCTCCCGGGCCGGAGCGGCCAGCGCCTGCTGCTGGAGGGACGTCAGGTCCCCGATGCCCTTTTCGGCCAGCGCGAGCAGCGTGTCGAGCTCGCCACGGTCGAAGGGCTTGCCCTCGGCGGTGCCCTGCACCTCCACGAAGCCGCCCTCGCCGGTCATCACGACGTTCATGTCGGTCTCGGCGGTCGAGTCCTCCGGGTAGTCCAGGTCGAGCACCGGGCGGCCCTTGACGATCCCGACGCTCACCGCGGCGATCGACCCGGTCAGCGGCTGCGCCTTCGGCGCCAGCAGACCGCGGTCGCGGGCATCGGCGATGGCGTCGGCCAGCGCGACATACGCGCCGGTGATCGAGGCGGTGCGCGTGCCGCCATCGGCCTGCAGCACATCGCAGTCGAGCACGATCGTGTTCTCGCCGAGCGCCTTGGTGTCGATGACGGCGCGCAGCGAGCGCCCGATCAGGCGGGAGATCTCGTGGGTGCGACCGCCCACCTTGCCTTTGCGCGACTCACGACTCGAGCGCGTGTTGGTCGAGCGCGGCAACATCTCGTACTCCGCGGTCACCCAGCCGGTGCCCTGCCCGGCCAGCCAGCGCGGCACGCCCGCCGTGAACGACGCCGCGACCAGGACCCTCGTCTTGCCGAACTCCACCAGCACGCTGCCCTCGGCGTGGTCCAGCCAGTTGCGGGTGATCCGCACCTCGCGCAACTGGTCGGGGGCACGGCCGTCATGTCGGGTCACGTCGTCACTCATGCAAGCAAGGGTAGGAGGAGGACGGCGTGCGGCGGCGCGCGGATCTGCGCCGCCCCGAGGCAGCATCACTCCAGGGCCCGAACCGCCTTGCGCAGCAACGCGTTGAGCTGCACCATCTCGCGGTCGCTCAGCGCGCCGAGGATCTCCTGCTCGCGGCGCATGCCGGCGTGCACGTAACGGTCCCACGCCTCCCGGCCCGCCCGGGTCGGTCGGACCAGGACGCGGCGACGGTTCTTGCTGTCGGTCTCGCGGGTGATCATCCCGGAGCGCTCCAGACGATCCAGCCGGCCGGTCATCGACGCCTTGGTGACACCGACCGCCTCGGCCAGCTGCGTCGGCGTCGCCTCGGTGGGATAGGGCTGCACCATCAGTTCGTGCAGTGTGCCGTAGTCCTCCATGGTGAAGTCGTGCCCTGCGAACGCCGCGGCGTCGCGCCGGGCCTTGAGGCGCAGCAGGAACTGCATCCGCGTCATGGCCGCCTCGACCTCGCCGTCGAAGGACGGGTTGCCGTCCCACAACGCCGCCCATCGCGCAACATGCAGATCGACCGAGTCCTGCGCCCTGCTCATCCCCACAGATTAGTACGTCGGTTAATTGTTCGTTGACTGACTGTTTGGCATCAAACTATCGTCGACGGTGTGAAGCTCCGATCCCGCGAAGCCGGCGCGCTCTCGCCCGACTTCCGGCTGCTTGCCGTCGGCCAGGGCATGTCCTGGCTGGGCAACGCGTTCCAGCCGATCGCACTGTCCGTCGGGATCCTGCTGCACGGCGGATCGGTCGGCGAGCTCGGCTACCTGATGGCCGTGCTGATGGTCAGCCGCACCGCATTCACCCTGGCCGGCGGCGTGTGGAGCGACCGGCTGTCGCCGCGCACCGTGATGCTCTGGTCGGATCTGGTGCGCGCCGTCACCGCCGCGCTGACCGGGGCGGTCTTCGCGACCGGACACGCCTCGTTCGCGATGCTGGCGCCGCTGACGATCGTCTCCGGCGGCGCGGGTGCGTTCTTCCAGCCCGCGATGCAGTCGCTCAAGCCCACTCTGGTGCGGGCCGATCAACGCCAACACGCCAACGCGCTGCTGAGCGTGCTGCAGGGCGTCAGCATGATCGCCGGGCCGGCACTGGCGGGGATCGTCGTCGGATTCGCCGGTGCCCCCACCGGTTTCGTCATCAACGCACTCACCTACCTCGCCTCCTGCGCGACCGTATGGCGGATCCGCAGCACCGTCGTCCGGACCGGCGACCGGGGCAGTTTCCGCGCCGACCTGGCCGCCGGCTGGCGCACCATCCGCGAACGCGACTGGCTCTTCGCCGGCATCGCCGCCGCGGGGATCTACCACGTGGCCAACGGCGTGCTGCTGGTGCTGGTGCAGGTGGTGGCGCTGCGTGATCTCGGCGGACCGCACGCCTTCGGATTCATCGCCGCAGCGGAAGGCGCCGGGGGCCTGATCGGCAGCGCCATCGCGCTGCGCGCGCGGCCACGCCATCCGTTGCGCATCGGCTGGCTGGCCTGCGCGCTGATGCCGCTGTGGGCGGCGGGCTATGTCTGGCCCGGCCGGCTCGACACCGTCATCGTGACCGGGCTCATCGGCTACGCGGGGCTGATGTTCTTCAGCGTCATGTGGGAGACCGCCATCCAGGACGAGGTGCCGCATCATCTGCTGGCCCGGGTCGCTTCCTGGGACAGCCTCGTGTCGTTCGTCGGCATGCCGCTGGGCAACGCCCTGGCCGGGCCGCTGACCGGCTGGTACGGCGTGAAGCCGGTGATCGGCGGGTGCGCGATCGTCCTGGCCTGCTGTGCCCTGGCACCGTTGCTGGGCCGCGGCAGCCGCAATCTGCGCCGGGCGATCCCGGCCCCCGATGACGGCGTCCCGGCTCCGGAGGCCGCCCGCCATACCTAAGCTGTGGGCATGGGACTCATGGACAAGATCAGGGGCGAACTCGTCGACATCATCGAGTGGATCGATGACTCGCACTCCGCACTCGCGTGGCGCTTCCCGCGCTACCACAACGAGATCAAGAACGGCGCCAAACTGATCGTCCGCGAGGGCCAGGAAGCGGTCTTCGTGCACACCGGCAAGCTGGCGGACCGCTTCGGGCCGGGCATGTACGAGTTGACCACCGAGAACCTCCCGATCATGGCGACGCTGCAGGGCTGGCAGCACGGCTTCAACAGCCCGTTCCGCAGCGAGGTCTACTTCATCAACACCCGTCCGGTGACCGATTTCCGTTGGGGCACGGCCAATCCCGTGACCGTGCGGGATCCGGACTTCAAGATGGTGCAACTGCGCGCCAACGGGCTGTGCGTGGTGCGGGTCGTGGACCCGGCGATCTTCCTGCGCCAGGTCATCGGCACCGACTCCCAGGTGCAGATCGACGAGATCGGCGAGCTATTGCGCCGCGTCATCACCCTCGCCTTCTCCGACATGGTCATGGAGACCAAGCTGGGCGTGATCGACCTGCAGGGCAAGCAGGTCGAGCTGTCCGACAAACTGCGGCAGTTCGTCGCCGAACGCGTCGACGACGAATACGGCCTGGGCATCGACGCGATCACCATGAACATCTCACTGCCGGACGAGATCACCAATGCGATGACCCGCGGTGTCGCCAAGGGCGTCGAGGCGTCCGGCTGGGCCGGCAATGTCGGCGACATGCAGCGCTACCAGCAGGCGATGGCTGCCGAGGCCATGGTCACCGCCGCAGGCAACCCCGGCGGCGGCCCCATGGGCCAGCTGATGGCCGCCGGGATGGGTGCGGCGATGGGCGCCCAGATGGCCGGTCAGACGGCCGGCGCGCTGGGCGGGCAACCGGCCGGCACTCCCCCGCCGTTGCCCGGCGGAAAGACCTTCTACCTCGCCGTGAACGGCCAGCAACAGGGCCCGTTCACGCTCGATGAGTTGCGCTCCTCGGGTCACCTCACCCCGGAGTCGCTGGTGTGGACGGCCGGTATGCCGCAGTGGTCGCCTGCTTCCGCCGTGCCCGATCTCGCGCCACTCCTGGCGCCCACGCCGCCGCCCCTGCCGGACGCCGCTCCACCGGCTCCCCCGGCGGAGTGACGTCATACCGATGACGGACGACCAGCCGCAGCCTCCGCCGCTGCCGACGCCACCGCCGCTGCCGCAACCCGCGCGCCTGCCGGACCCCGGTGCGTTGCGCGACCCGGCACAGATACAACGCAGCGAGCAGACCCGCACCTACCCCTGCCCGCAGTGCGGGGCGAACCTGTTCTACGACCCCGGCCATCAACGACTGGCCTGCCGCGCCTGCGGACACACCGAGCCGTTGACGGCGCCGCAGGGCACCGTCACCAAGCGTGACCTCGGCACCGCGATGCACGACCTGGCGCAGCGCATCGCGGCCGGTGAGCACGGCCGGCCCAGGTCACTCACCCGGGAGGTGGTCTGCCAGAACTGTGGTGGCAGAACGTCTTTCGAGGGCACGCTGACCGCGACGAAGTGCCCCTACTGCGCGACACCGATCCAGCGCAACGACCTGCAGCAGGCACCCGAGCGGCTGCCGATCGACGGAGTGCTCCCCTTCCAGGTCGACGAGTCCGCCGCGCACCGCGCCGTCAACGAGTGGATCAACAGTCGGTGGTTCGCGCCGCGCGAGTTCAAGACCTACCGCGAGGTCGGGTCGTTCACCAGCATCTACCTGAGCTACTTCACGTATGACGCGCAGACCGTCACCGATTACACCGGTCAGCGCGGTGAGCACTACACCGTGGTGGTGGGCGAGGGCGAGAACCGCCATACCGAGACCCGCACGAACTGGTGGCCGGTATCGGGACGGGTGGCCAACGATTTCCGCGACGTGCTCGAACCGGCGAACACCGGCCTGGACCACAAGAAGGTCGTCGCACTCGAGCCGTGGCCGATCCCGTCGGCGCAGCCCTATTCGCCGCAGTACATCGCCGGCCACCTCAGCCGCACGTATGACGAGGACGCACAGCAGCGGTTCGAGGACGGCGCACGCGGCCAGATGGACGACGAGATCCGCTCGACCATCCGCCAGGACATCGGCGGCGACGAACAACGCGTCGGTCAGGTCAGCACGTCGTTCCGCACGCTCACCTTCGCCCAGCTCCTGCTGCCGGTGTGGCTACTGACCGTGACGTTCGAAGGCCGCCCGTTCCAGGTCTTCATCAACGGCGTGACCGGTGAGGTGCAGGGCCGGCGGCCGTGGAGCAAGGTCAAGATCGCGTGCGCGGTGCTGCTGGCGATCATCGTCGTCGTGATCGTGGTGCTGGTGGTGAAGATGACCAAGGGCGGTTGACGGACGCCCTGGAATCACCGACGCCCGCCGGAGCGCCTGACGGCCCGGGAGTCGCTCAGATCTGGTATGACGCGAACGGCTCGGCGACCTCGACGTCCCCGGGCCACCCCGCGGCGGCCTGCTTGCGACATACCTCGGGGTCGTTCCAGGCCGGGATGTGGGTGAGCATCAGCCGCTGCACGCCACCGGCGGCGACGGCGGCCTCGGCCGCGCGACGGCCGGACAGATGGACGCCCTCGGCGTCGTCGCGGTCGTCGCAGAACGCGGCGTCGGTCAACGCCAGGTCCGCGCCGGTCAGCAATGGGCCGAGCGCCGGGGTGCTGTCGGTGTCACCGGTGTAGGCCAGCACCGTGCCGTCTGCCTCGACGCGCAGCCCGTAGGCCTCGACCGGGTGGTTGACCCGCACGGCGGTGACCGTGAACGGGCCCACGGTGAACGCCCCGCGGTCGGTGAGATCGCGGAAGTCGTACTCGGGCTCCAGCAGCGCGGGGTCGTTCGCCTCGTCGTCGGTGACACCGGCGGCGCGGGCCACGCGCAACCCGGTCCCCTTGGGCCCCCAGACCGGCACGGTGACCGACTGTGGCTGCGTGGGGTGATAGCGCAGCACCACGTGCAGCCCGGACAGGTCGGCGCAGTGGTCCGGGTGCAGGTGCGACAGCACGATCGCGTCGATCGACAGCGGGTCGATGAAACGCTGCAGGGTGCCGAGCGCGCCATTGCCCAGATCGAGCAGCAGGTTCCAGGTGCGACCGTCGCGCTCGGCCTGCACCAGGTAGCAGGAGGCGGGCGAATCCGGGCCGGCGTACGAGCCGGCGCAGCCCACGACGGTCAGCTTCATGAGACTTCCTCTACTTTCACACCGCGACGGAAGTTGCCGGTGAAAACGTGATCGAACTCTGGACCGAGCCCGAGGAATCGCCTTGCCAACCGGCGGAACTCGTCCGGATCGCCGGTGGTGGTGAACGAGTGTCCGGGCGCACCGGCGGTATCCGGCCGCAACAGGCCGGTGTCGGCGAGCACCCGGTAGAGATCCTTGGCGGTCTCCTCGGCCGAGGACACCAACGTCACCCCGTCGCCCATCACGTAGGAGATCACCCCGGTCAGCAGCGGGTAGTGGGTGCAGCCGAGCACCAGGGTGTCGACGTCGTCCTGCTTCAACGGCTCCAGGTAGGAGCGTGCGCACTCCAGCAGCTCCGGCCCGCCGGTGACGCCCGCCTCGACGAACTCCACGAACCGCGGGCACGGGACGCTCCTGACGAAGAGGACCGGTGCGGCCGCGAACGCGTCCGGGTAGGCGCGCGACTGATGCGTGCCCCGGGTCGAGATCACCCCGACCCTGCCGTGGGTGGTGGCGCGCACCGCGCGGCGCACGGCCGGGCGGATCACCTCGACGAGCGGCACGTCATACCGCTCCCGCGCGTCGTGCAGCACCGCGGCAGAGGCGGTGTTGCAGGCGATCACCAGGGCCTTGACGCCGTGGTCGACCAACCGGTCGAGGCAGTCGAGCGCGAGCGCCCGCACCTCGCCGATCGGACGCGGCCCGTAGGGCGCGTGCGCGGTGTCACCGAGGTAGGCGATGGATTCGTGCGGCAGCTGATCGAGCACGGCGCGGGCGACGGTCAGTCCGCCGTACCCGCTGTCGAAGATGCCGATCGGTGCCTCGGCGGCACAGGCCGCTGCGGGCACGGGTCCACCCGGCGATGACGGTCGGGTCGGCGGAGCAGGCACGAATTCCAGCCTAAGGTCTCGCACGAGTCGCTTCGACCGGATGCAGCGTCGGACGCGTCACACCGCGGGTGCGGCGTCCCCGTTGCCGGCGGCGTCATCCGCTTCGTCGTGAGGGTCGTGCCGCACGAACGGATTGTCCAGGACACCGATGTCGGCGATATCCACCGAGACCCGCTGCCCCGACCGCACCGGGCCGACCCCTTCGGGAGTGCCCGTGAGAATGACGTCGCCGGGCAGCAGGGTGAACGCCTTGGAGGCGTAGGAGACCAAGGACGCGACGTCGAAGATCATGTCGGCGGTCGTGCCGTCCTGCACGGCCACGCCGTCCAGCCGGGTGACCACCCGCTGACGGGTCGGGTCGAGGTCGGTCTCGATCCACGGCCCGAGCGGGCAGAAGGTGTCGAAGCCCTTGGCCCGCGCCCATTGCTTGTCGGTCTGCTGCAGGTCACGGGCGGTGACGTCGTTGGCGCAGGTGTAGCCGAAGATCACCGACCGTGCCTCGTCCGGCTCGATGTCCTTGCACATCCGGCCGATGACGACCGCCAGCTCGCCCTCGTAGTCGACCCACTGCGACTGCGGGGGCATCACCACGGGGTCGCCCGGGCCGACGACGGCGGTGTTGGGCACCAGGAACATCAGCGGCTGCTCGGGCACGTCGTGGCCGAGTTCGGCCGCGTGCTCGGCGTAGTTCCGGCCGATGCCGATCACCTTCGAGCGCGGGATGACCGGCGACAGCAGGCGCACCTCGTCGACGGTCGTGGTGACGCCGGTCAGCTGGATCTTGGTGTAGAGGGGGTCCCCGGAGATCTCGGCGATCTTCTCGCCGGCACCGTCGACCAGTCCGAAGGTCGGGTCCTCACCAGTGGTGTATCTCGCGATGCGCACCGGCCCAGCCTACGGGGGCGCCGGACGTCAGTCGCGCCGACGTCGCGTGCGGGCGAAGGCGCCACCGGCCACCGCCGCTGCGCCGATCGCCGCGACACCGGCACCGACCAGCACCGCGTCGTTGCTGGCGCCCGTCCCGCCGTCGGTGATGATCGGCGGACCGGTGGTTGCCGACGTGACCGTGCCGGTCGTCGTCGCCCTGCTGGTCGTCGTGGACTGTGGTGGCGAAGTCGGGCTGGACGGCGGCGCAGGAGAGGTCGGAGTCGTCGGAGGCGCCGCGGGGATCGCGGCGATGACGGACGTGGCCATCGCGGCGTAGCCGGCGTCGTTGGCGTGGATGTTCTGCTGGGAGCACATCCAGGTCCACTCACAGATCCGCGCGACGTTGAGCGGCAGCTCGCCATACGGCTTGACCTCCACCAGGTCGGTGAAGTCGGTGCTGGAGAAGGTGTTCGCCACGTCGGCCCTCGGCGCTCCGACGGCCTTGCCCGCGGCGTCGATGATGCCGTTCAGCTGCCCCTGCAACGTCACCGACGCCTTGGCCAGGGTCTGCCCGTCGTTTCCGAGCAGCCATGCCGCGAGGAACGGGTTGTAGTAGTTGGCCACCACGATCCGGGCGTGCGGTGCGGCGGCACGCAGCTTGGCCATGATGTTCGGCAGATTCTTCGTGATGTCCTGCATGCCCTGCGTGACGCATTTCAGGTCGATGCCGGTCGGGGTCGCGCAGGTCTGCACGTCGTTGGCGCCGATGTCGAGTGTCACCAGGCTGATGTGCGGGTGGTCCTTGAGGAAGGCGACGGCTGCGTCGACCTGATTGCCTTCGGGGTAGCGGCATCTGCCGCCGTTCAGCATGGTGATCGTGGTCTCACCGGAGCACGCGAGATTCTCCAGTTGCACGCCGGGCTCGGTCTGCTTCAGGTGTGCCAGCACCCCTCCGACATACCCGCCGGTCTTGTCGTCGCCCGCGCCGGGCTGATAACCGGCCGCCAGGGAGTCGCCGAGCGCCAGGTACCACGGCGGCGCGGTCGTCGCTGCGGCACGGACGGCGGTGGCGGGGCGTGCGGTGGCATCTGCTGCCGCGATCGGCAGCAAGGCGCTCGCGGCGGCCACCGCGACGGCTGCGGCGACGGAGAACTGGCGGCGCATGGGTGGCTCCTCGGACCCGGTGACTGAGCAGGCTCACTCTAGTCAGCCGAGCGGCCCGGGCCGCCGACTTCGCCGAAGATAGGATCGGCCGAATGTCCACCTGCCTGTCGTATGCCGCCTGGGCGCCGCTCGCGGCGGCGCACGAGCGCCGGGCGGACGCGTTGACCGCCGGTCATCGGCAACGTCGCCGAGGCGGTCGGGCGCACCCGGTCGAGGACTTCCTCTTCACCTATTACTCCCACCGCCCGAGCCGGTTGCGGCGCTGGCACCCCGGTGTCGGAGTCGGGCTGCGCGACGCACCGGACCATGCCGGCGCCGGCTTCTACCGCGAGGTCGACGGCGTCACCTCCCTGGACGCGTCCCTCTTTGTCGCCAAGCGCGGAGCGACGCTGCGGTTCGTGCGCTCGTTGCTGGCCGCCACCGCCGGCCGGCCGGCCACGCTCGGCTGCTTCGGGCTGCACGAGTGGGCGATGGTCTACCGGTCCGGCGACATACGGCACGAGGACTGGCCGCTGCGGCTGGGCGGCGCGGGCACCGACGAGGTCGTCGAGCGCCATACGGTGCGGTGCTCGCACTACGACGCGTTCCGGTTCTTCACCGACGAGGCCCGGCCGCACAACACCCTGCAACCCACCCGCGAACAACAGCTCGCGCTGGAGCAGCCGGGTTGCCTGCACGTCGGCATGGATCTCTACAAGTGGGCGTACAAGCTGTCACCGGCCGTGCCGGGCGATCTGGTGCTCGACTGTTTCGAACTGGCTCGTGACATCCGGACCCTGGACATGCAGGCCTCGCCATACGACCTGTCCGAGCTGGGCTATCGGCCCGTGCCGATCGAGACACCGGAGGGCAAAGCCGAATATGTCCGTCGGCAAAGGGAATTCGCCGACCGCGGACAGCGTCTGCGGACCCGTCTGCACACGGTGTGCGAGCAGGTGGAGGACGCGGCGGCGCTCACCGGCGCGGGTCGACCCCCCGCTTGAGCAGCCCGTAGGTGAAGGAGTCGACCAGGGCGACCCAGCTGGCGTGCACGATGTTGGGGGCGACACCGAGGGTCTGCCAGCTGCCCTGCTCGTCGCTGGTCTCGATCAGCACCCGGGTGGTCGCGTCGGTGCCGTGCGAGGCGTCCAGGATGCGCACCCGGAAGTCGATCAGCTCGAACGCCGCCAGCTCGGGATAGGCATCGGCGAGCGCCTCGCGCAGCGCGTGGTCGAGGGCGTTGACCGGACCGTTGCCCTCACCGGTGGCCACGACGCGGCGACCGGCCGCGTGCAACTTGACGGTGGCCTCCGACAGGGACGGCCCGTTCGCGCTCGCGGAGTCCATGATCACGCGCCACGACTCGGTGTCGAAGTAGCGGAGCGGCTCGCCGGTGACCTCCTGGCGCAACAACAGCTCGAACGACGCGTCCGCGGCGTCGAAGGTCCATCCCTGTTGCTCCAGTTCCTTGACCCGCTTGACGGTGCGGGCGGCCAGGTCCGGGTCGTGCGTGAGGTCGTAGCCGAGCTCCTTGGCCTTGAGCTCGATGCTGGCGCGGCCGGCCATGTCCGAGACCAGCGTGCGCATGGAGTTGCCGACCAGCGCCGGGTCGGTGTGCTGGTAGAGGTCGGGATCCACTTTGAGCGCGGAGGCGTGCAGGCCGGCCTTGTGTGCAAACGCGCTGGCGCCGACATACGGCTGGCGACCGTAGGGCACGACGTTGGTGACCTCGCTGATGGCGTGGCTGAGGTGTAGTGCGCGGCGCAGCCGGTCCGGTGCGACGACCTCACGGTCCAGCTTCAACTGCAGGTTGCTGACCACCGTCACCAGATCGGCGTTGCCGGTGCGTTCGCCATACCCGTTGATGGTGCCCTGCACGTGGTCGGCGCCGGCCGCGACGGCGGCCAGTGAGTTGGCCACGGCGCACCCGGTGTCGTTGTGACAGTGGATGCCCAGCCGGGCCTGGGTGCCGGCCAGCACCTCGCCCACGACGTCGGTCACCTGTGGCGGGAGCATGCCGCCGTTGGTGTCACACAGGGCGACGACCTGCGCACCGGCGGTTGCCGCGGTGCGGACGACCTCCAGGGCGTATGCCGGGTCCGTGCGGTAGCCGTCGAAGAAGTGCTCGGCGTCCAGGAAGACCGAACGCCCTTCCCGGGTCAGGAAACTGACGGTGTCCTCGATCATCGCGAGGTTCTCCTCCGGCGTGGTGCGCAATGCCTCCCGGACGTGCCGGGAGTGTGACTTGGCGACCAGGGTGATGACGTCGGTGTGCGCGTCCAGCAGGGCGCGGACTTGCGGGTCGTCCGCGGCGACCGTGTGGGCGCGGCGGGTCGAGCCGAACGCGGCCAAGGTGGCGTTCTGCAACTGCAGTTCGGTGCGGGCCCGGGCGAAGAACTCGGTGTCCTTGGGGTTGGCGCCGGGCCACCCACCCTCGATGAAACCCACGCCCAGTTCGTCCAGGTAGGCGGCGATCGCGAGCTTGTCGGTCACCGACAGGTTCAGGCCCTCCTGCTGCGCGCCGTCGCGCAGGGTGGTGTCGTAGACGTGGAACTCGCTACGGGGCCTCCGCGAAGTATTCGGTGGAGCGAAGCGGGGGAGAAACTTCGCGGGGTGTTCGTTCATGCGGTGCGCCTTTCGAGGCGATGCTGTGCAGCGGGTCGTCGGTGTTCCGGTGGCCACGCCGGGCCGGTCCTTCGCTCGCGCCGTCCGTGTTGGGGCCGGACACGAAAAAACCTCCCGGGGTAACGGGAGGTTGCGCGTCGGACCGGGTCCGACGCGCTAGCTGATAATGACCGATGCGGGGGTAACCGCGGTCACTCGAAGTGCCACGTGCACAGCTTGCCACCGATCGTCCGAGGCATGACACCGGCGTCTCGTCATACGGGATGGCGTTGAGGGGGCGGCGGCGCGGCGTGCCGGGCGCGCGTACCGAACCCGACCCTGGGGAGACTTCGGTACAAGAAACGGGCCGGATCCGTGCCGAACCCCACCCTGGGGAGACTTCGGTACGGCGCTGGGACCCGGCACAGCGCTGCGCCGCTCGACCGGCCGTCGAAAAGGCTGTCCTTACAGCGTTTCCAGCACTTGGGCCACGCCGTCGTCGGCGTTGCTCTGGCACACCTCGTCCGCGGCGGCGAGCACCTCCGGGTGCCCGTTGGCCATCGCGTATGACGTGCCGGCCCAGCGCAACATCGGCAGGTCGTTCGGCATGTCCCCGAACGCCCACACCTGTGTTGCGTCGATCCCGAGCTCGTCGCACCAGCGCTGCAGACCGCTGGCCTTGGTGACACCCGGGGCCGAGATCTCGGCCGGCCCGCCGTAGTGCGACTGGACGACGACGGCCCGGTCCCCCAGCACGTCGGCGACGGCCTCGACGAAGCGTTCGTCGTCCAGCGCCTCGCGCCGGGCGAGCAGCTTGCCGACGACCGCGTCGGGTGCAAGCTCTTCGAGCGGGGCACGCACCGTACCGTCCGGGAACCACTCGTTGCCCTCGCCGGGCGTCCACTCGACGTCCAGCCCGGGATAGTCGGGCTCGACCTGTACTCCTGTCGCCAGTTCCGCCAGGAAACCGACACCCGGGACGTGTTCGCGCAACAGCGCGGCGATCTGACGCACCTGTTCGTGCTCGATCGCATGGGCCTGGCGGACGGCCCGGCCCGGCACGTCATACACGAACGCGCCGTTGGCGCAGATCGCGACGCCGTGCTCTCCGACGACGGCTTCGAGCGCGTGCAGCCACCGAGGTGGCCGGGCCGTCACCACGACCGACGCAATGCCCAGCTCAGGCAGACGCGACCACGCCGCAGCCGTTCGAGGCGATACGGTCGCGTCCGGGCGCAGCAGGGTGCCGTCGAGGTCGCTGGCGACCAGGCGCGGGCGCGTCACGGGGCAGTGCGAACGGCGTTGCGGCTCAGGCCAGCCGGGTTAGCCAGCCGTGGGTGTCCTCGACACGGCCGTACTGGATGTCCAGCAGGGTCGAGCGGATCTTGCCGGCGACCTCGTCGACGTGACCCTCGCGCCGGTGGTCGCAGGAGCCGCCGTCCCAGCGCAGTTCGCCGACGGGCGTCACGACCGCGGCGGTGCCGCAGGCGAACACCTCGGCGAGTTCGCCGGCGGCTGCGGCGTCCTTCCACTCCTGGATCGGGATGCGGCGCTCCTCCGGCGACAGGCCGAGGTCCTTGGCCAGCTCGAGGATCGAGCTGCGGGTGACGCCTTCGAGGATCGTGCCGGTGAGTTCCGGCGTGACAATGCGTCCGTCCTTGTAGACGAGGAAGAGGTTCATGCCGCCCAGCTCTTCGATGTAGGTGTGCGTCGAGGAGTCCAGGAAGACCGCCTGGTCACAGCCGGCGGCGATGCCTTCCAGCTGTCCGGCGAGCGAGGACGCATAGTTGCCGCCGCACTTGGCACCGCCGGTGCCGCCCTCGCCCGCGCGCGCGTAGTCGGTGGAGATCCACAGGTTGACCGGCTTGACGCCGTCGCCACCGAAGTAGGCGCCGGCGGGCGAGGCGATCACCGAATAGGTGACCTTCCGGGCGGGACGCACACCGAGGAACGCCTCGGACGCGAACATGAACGGTCGCAGGTAGAGCGAGGCCTCGCCGCCGTCGCCGGCCTCGGGCACCCACGCCTTGTCGACCGCGACGAGCTCCTTCAGTGACTGGACGAAGTCTTCCTCGGGCAGCACCGGGAGCGCCAACCGTGTTGCACTGCGAGCGAATCGAGCGGCGTTCGCCTCCGGGCGGAAGGTCCACACCGAGCCGTCGGCGTGCCGGTAGGCCTTCATGCCCTCGAAGATCTCCTGCGCGTAGTGCAGGACGGCCGCTGCCGGGTCCAACTGGAACGGGCCGTATGCCGCGACGCTCGCGTCGTGCCAACCGCTCTCGGCGTCCCACTCGATGCGGGCCATGTGGTCGGTGAAGTAGTTGCCGAAGCCCGGGTCGGCCAGGACCTTGGCACGGTCTGCTTCGCTCGCGCGGTCGGTCCGCTCGGTGACCGTGAACTCCAGTCCCATGACTTCCTCCGGGTGACTTTCAGTTTGGTTGGACTTCCAAGCAATAGCGTAGGCCCACGCCACCGGCCGCGCAGCGGCGGGCGGTGACGTGGGCCACATGCCGACGAGGCAGCTTCCCGCCCGACCGATCCGTCGGCCCGTCCGGGCAGGTTTCCCGTGCACAACCGGCAACGGTCGCCGGAACATCACGCACGCCGGCGAGTTCGCCGTGCACAACCGGCAACGGTCGCCGAAAGTGGACGGGTCGGCGCACTTCCGGCGTGCACAACCGGCAACGGTCGCCGAAAGTGGACAGGTCGCCGAGGCGGGCCGCCTCCTACCGACTGGCGTCAGAGCCGCGCCGCGATGGCGTCGCCGACCTCACTGGTGGAGCGCTGTGCGGTGCCGCGCGCTGCCAGGTCCGCCGTGACGGCATCCTGCACCCGTTGCGCGGCCGCGTCGTGGCCGAGGTGGGCCAGCAGCAGACCGACGGACAGGATCGCCGCGGTCGGGTCGGCGATGCCCTTGCCCGCGATGTCCGGCGCAGAACCGTGCACCGGCTCGAACATGCTCGGGGCGGTGCGGTCCGGGTTGATGTTGCCGGACGCGGCGAGCCCGATGCCGCCGGTCACCGCGGCGGCGAGGTCGGTGATGATGTCGCCGAAGAGGTTGTCGGTGACGATCACGTCGAACCGGCCGGGATCGGTCGTCAGGTAGATGGTGGCCGCGTCCACGTGCGCGTAATCGGTGGTCACGTCGGGGAACTCCGCACCGACCTCCTCGACGGTCCGGCGCCACAGGTGGCCGGCGTGGGTCAGCACGTTGTGCTTGTGGACCAGCGTGAGCTTCTTGCGGTCACGCGCCTGGGCGCGCGCGAAGGCGTCACGCACCGCACGCTCGGCACCGAACCGCGTGTTGACGCTGACCTCGGTCGCCAGTTCGTGCGGTGTGCCGACGCGCAGCGCACCGCCGTTGCCGGTGTAGGGGCCCTCGGTGCCTTCGCGCACCACGACGAAGTCGATGCCCTCGGGTGCCACCTTCTGCACGTCCAGCGGCGAGGACGTGCCCGGGAAGAGCTTGGCAGGTCGCAGATTGATGTAGTGGTCCAACTCGAAACGCAGTCGGAGCAACAGGTTCCGCTCCAGCACCCCACTGGGCACGGACGGGTCGCCGATGGCACCCAGCAGGATCGCGTCGTGGCCGCGCAACTCGGCCAGCACGCCGTCCGGCAGCGTCTCGCCGGTGGCGTGCCACCGCTGGGCGCCCAGGTCGTACTCGGTGCGATCGACCGTGGTCTCGGACACCGCGTCGAGGACCTTGAGCCCTTCGGCGACGACTTCCGGCCCGATGCCGTCGCCACCGATGACGGCGAGATTGATGGTCTGCGTGGGAGCTGGCGTCATACCGCCAGCGTAAGTGGACGTCTCGTTATTCGATATTTGGATCTTGTATGTCGGACACCACGCGCGGCCGCGGACACACCAGGGCCCCGGCTGGATCGCAGCCGGGGCCCTTTTCAGGAGAAACGCATCGAGCGCTGAACACGATGCGTGCGCGGATGGGTCGACCCCGACCGATCCGCACGACTGTGGCGGTCGTCAGTCCCTCAGGTCCATGGACTCTTGCAGGGCGCGACGGGCTTCCAGCTGTTCTTCGGTCATGATGCGGTCCTTCACGAGAATGCGTGGTCCCGGTGTTCCCCCGTATGGAACCGGGCCAGGCGGAAATCAAAAGGGGGGCGAGTGGTCAGCGCAGCGCGGGTTCTCCGCGGCGAGACGCTGACCTAGAGCTCGCCGCGGCAGCCGATGAGGATGAAGAGGCTCCGCGTCATACCGCCAAAGCTACGCTGCGCTGTCCGCCCACCGATACCCATATCTCAACATGTGGACGGCTGCGATCGACCCACGGACGGTCCGCGCCGCCGACTAGGCTCGCGGGGGTGAGTGTCCGGTTGGTCGTGCTGCCCGAGATCTGTTTCGACGGTGCCCCGATCACCAGCGTCGCGATCGGCCGCCTCCTCTGCGCACTCAGCTGCGACCCGCGGGTAGGCGTCAGCAGCGCCCGGCTGATCGACGATCTGTGGCCGCGGCAGCGTCCGGAACACCCCCACAAGGCGCTACAGGTCCTGGTCTCCCGGGCGCGGTCCACCCTCGGCCACGCAGCGATCGCCAACACGCGGGCCGGCTACCGGCTGTCCCTCGCCGAGGACGAGATCGACGCGACCGCGGTCCGGCTGCGGGCCACCGCGGCCCGCCGCGCCGCGCGGGACGGCGACCCGGCCACCGCACTGGAACACGCCGACGCAGGCCTGGCCCTGTGGCCCGGGGCCGCGACCGCCGGCGAGGACCTCGTCGCCACGGACGACCCGGTCCATCGCGTGCGGCAGGAGACACTGCCGTTGGTCGCCGTCCTGCACCGCGAGCGGGGTCTCGCGCTGGCGTCGCTCGGCCGCCACGGGGAGGCCCTGGACGAACTCGAGGCATGCGCTGACGAGGCGGCCGACGACGAGACCGTGCTCGCCGCGCTGTTGCGCGCGGCCGCGGCCAGTGGTGCGCGGGCCGCTGCGCTGGATCGCTACGAACGGCACCGCCGCCGGCTGCGCGACACGCTCGGCACCGATCCCGGGCCGGCCCTGCAGGCCGTGCACCGTGAACTGCTGGACAGGGACCGTCCGCAGCTGCGCACCGGTGTCGAGCACGAGCCCAATCCGCTGCTGGGCCGCGACCAGGATGTCGCCGCCGTGACGGCACTGACCACCACCTCGCGGGTGACCTCGGTGCTCGGGCCCGGCGGGCTGGGCAAGACGCGGCTGGCGCACGCGGTATGCCGCCGAGCGCTGCAGCGTTCGGTGCAGTTCGTCGGCCTGGCCGGTGTCACCGATCCCGCGGACGTCGCGGCCGAGGTCGCCTCGGCGCTCGGTGTCACGGGCGCCAGCACCCGGGCCGGACGCACCACCGAGGGACCCACCGATCTGACCACGGCCATCGCCCGCAGCCTGGCCGGCGGTTCGGCCCTGCTGGTCCTGGACAACTGCGAGCACGTGCTCGACGGCGCGGTCGAACTCGTCCGCGCCTTGGTGGCCCTGCTGCCCGACCTGCGGATCCTGACCACCACCCGGGCGCCGCTCGGCTTGTCCTCCGAGACGGTCTATCCGCTCGCGGAGCTGACCCCGGACACCGCCGTCCAGCTCTTCGGCCAGCGCGCGCGCTCGGTGCGCCCTGACATCGAGCTGCCCGATGCCGTCGTACGACGCCTGTGCGCCCGCCTCGACGGGCTGCCGTTGGCCTTGGAACTGGCGGCTGCCCGCACCAACGTGCTGTCGGTGGAACAGATCGAGCAACGCCTCGGTGACCGGTTCGCGCTGCTCAACCGCGGCGCCCGCGACGCCCCGGACCGGCACCGGACGCTGCAAGCGGTCATCGACTGGAGTTGGCAGTTGCTCGGCGCGCCCGAGCAGCAGGCACTCGCGACCCTCTCGACATTCGCCGACGGCTTCGACCTGGATGCCGCCTCGGCGGTGCTCGCCGCCATACCGAACGGCGGCGATGACCTCGGCGTCGATGACCTCGGCGTCGATGACCTGGGCCCCGACGGCGCGGATGCCGACCCGGTGACGATCGTCGAGCACCTCGTCGACCAGTCGCTGCTGCGACGGGCCGACCGTGACGGGCGGCCGCGGTTCCGGATGCTGGAGACGGTGCGGGAGTTCGGCACCGAGCAGCTGGCACGCACCGGACGCACCGACAGCGCCGCCCGAGCCGTCACCGCCTGGGCGGCGGGGGCCGGCCGGGTGCACGGACCGCTGCTGTTCGGCCGGGACCCGGATGCCGCGCTGCGTTCCCTGCTCGCCGAGGAGGACAACCTCACCGCTGCGCTGCGCACCGCCGTGGACGCCGAGGACGAGCCGGCGGTGGCCGCACTCTTCGGCGCGCTGGGTGCACTCTGGTCGGTCCAGTCACGCCACGAACTGGTCTTCGGACCGGCAGCGGAGGCGATCCGGGTGTTGAGCCACTACCGCCCGGGATCGGCGGACCTGGAGATCACCCGCCAGGCCCTGGTGCTGGGTGCGGTCAACCTCAACATCGTGGGCAGCCCGGGCGGCCTGCGCGCCCTCGTCCTGTTGCGGCGCCTGCCGCCGTCCACCGATCCCGGCATCGTCGAAGCCCTCGGCCGGCTGATGACGGACGCCGGCGGCCGCTCCCCCGTCGGCGGCAGCGTGCTGGACGCCGAACACGCCCTCGAACTCGCCGACTCGGCGGACCCCATGCTGCGCGTCACGGCGATGCTGCTCGCCTCGCACATCCTGGAGAACGACGGGCGTGGCGAGGAGGCACTGCAGCTCGCGCGGCGGGCACTGGGGGAACCTGCCATGACACAGAGCCTCTGGGGCAGCCTGGTCAACCAGTCGCGTGTTGCCGAACTCGCAGCGGCCGCAGGCGAATACGTCGAGGCGGAGGCCAGCGCCGAACGCCTCCTGCCGCTGCTGGAACGCTTCGGGGCCCAGGGCGATGTCAGCTCCATGCGCTGGATCCTCGCGATGCTGCGCCTGCACCGCGGCGATCTCGCCGGCGCCTCCGCGCAACTGCAGTCCGCCGGTCTGGAAGCCGCGGACGACTCCTTCGGCGAGGGCACCACCGGTCTCACCATCCGCGCCGAACTGGATCTGGCGAACGGCCAGGTCGACTCCGGACTGCGCCGCTACCGCGCCGCGGTGGAGCACGCCGAGAAGCGTTCGCACCTGGCGCCGTTCGTGGGCCAGGAGACCACGACACCGTGGGTCACCGTGGCCCGGGCCGGCAGTCTCATCCGGCACGCGGTGCACGACCGGCTCGACGACGTGCCGGACCTTGCGACGAAACTGATCACGTCCCTGCGCGAGATTCCCGAGAACGCACAGCCCGCGTCACTGGTGATCCGGGTGGACCTGCCGGTCTGCGGTTGCGCGGTGCTCGGGTTGAGCTATGCCCTGGCCGCTCGCGCGACCACCGCCGACGCGCGCGCTCACGCGGCACGGGGTGTCGCCCTGTCCGCCGCTCTGGGGGGGTCGCGCCCCTCGCCGGCCAGGTGGCGCGCGCGGGCCACCGCGCTCGCCATAAAGCCCGACGCGCCGGCATACACCTCCGGTCGGGAGCTGTATGCCGGCGCCGGACGCGACGCGTTGCTCACGCGGATGCGCGAGTGGCTGGCCGGCCTGCCTCAGAGCTGACGGCGATACCCCCGGACCGCGAGCGGCACGAAGATCGCGACCACGGCAGCGCAGGCGAGCAACGCCCAGCCCACCTCACCGTCGACCGTGCCGTCGTTGGCCAGGGAACGCAACGCGGACACGATGTGCGACACCGGGTTGACCTGGACGAATCCCTGCAGCCAGCCCGGCAGCGTCGACGTCGGCACGTAGGCGTTGGACAGGAAGGTCAACGGGAAGAGCACCATCATCGAGATGCCCTGCAGCCCTTGCGCCGATTTCATGATGGTGCCGAGGAAGGTGAACACCCAGGACAGTGACCAGGCGGCGACGATCACCAACAGCCCGGCGGCCAGCACGCCGAGGACACCGCCATCGGGCCGGTAGCCCATCGCCAGCCCGACAAGGAGGGTCAAGGTGGTGGCGATGGTGTAGCGGAGGGTGTCGGCGAGCGCCGGTCCGGCCAGCGGCGCGACCCGGGACATCGGCAGCGACTTGAAGCGGTCGAAGACGCCCTTCTCCATGTCCTCCCGCAACGTCACGCCGGTCGCCATACAGGTCGTCAGGGCGGTCTGCACCAGGATCCCCGGGATCAGCAGCGGCAGATACTTCGAGACGCCGCCTGCCACCGCGCCACCGAAGATGTAGCCGAACATCGGTGTGAACAGCAGAGGTTGGAGCGTCACGTCGAAAAACTGCTCGGGGTTGCGCCGCATCTTGCGCAGCGCGCGGCCGGCCATCAGCAGGATCTGCCGCAGCGTCTCCCCCGTGCTGACGTGTGCGTGCAGCTCCGGCAGCGAGGCCTCGTGGGCGGTCAGCATGGTCATCGGGTGGCCTCCATGCGGTCGAGCTGCGGGGCAGCCGTGTCGGTGCCGATCCCGGTGTCGTCCGGGCGGTCGTCGCCGGCGCTGCCGATGCCGCTGTCGTCGGTGGCCGGCGCACCGGTCAGGGCCAGGAACACCTCGTCCAGAGTGGGCTCCTCCACCGTGACCTTCTGCACGCTGATGCCGTCGTGCCGCAGGGCGACCAGTGCTTCGGCCGCGTCGTCGGCACGCTCCATCGGCACCGTGAGCCGCGCGGCCTCCGGCGTCCGGCTCGCCGGCCGGCCGAGCACCGTGGCGACCGCGCGAGCGGCGCGGTCCATGTCGTCCGGGTCCGCCAGCCGCACCGCCAGGGTCGACCGGCCCACCGACGCCTTGAGCTCCCCCGAGGTGCCCTCCGCGACCTTGCGGCCCTTGTCGATCACGGCGATGCGGTCGGCGAGCTGATCGGCCTCATCGAGGTACTGCGTCGTCAGCAGGATCGTCGATCCCTGCCGCACCAGATCGCGAATGGTGTCCCACATCTGCCCGCGGGTGCGCGGGTCCAGCCCGGTGGTCGGTTCGTCCAGGAAGATCAACGGCGGGGAGGAGATGAGGCTGGCCGCCAGGTCGAGCCGCCGACGCATCCCACCGGAGAACTTCTCCAGCAGGCGGTCGCCGGCGTCGGTGAGCGCGAACCGGTCCAGCAGGTCCCCGGCGGTACGCCGCGCCATACCGCTGCGCTGTCCGTGGATGCGCGCGAAGAGAACGAGATTCTCTCTGGCAGTGAGCTTCTCGTCGACCGACGCATACTGGCCGGTGAGGCCGATGAGCTGGCGCACCTTGTGCGGCTCGTCGTGCACGTCGACGCCGAAGATGCGCGCCGAACCGGCATCGATCCGCAGCAGCGTCGCCAGCATGCTGAGGGTGGTGGTTTTACCGGCTCCGTTGGGACCGAGGACGCCATACACCTCGCCGGGCCGGACGTGCAGGTCGATGCCGTCGACGGCGCGCAGTGTGCCGAACCTCTTCACCAGCCCGCTCGCGTCCACGGCGAGAGTGGTCGTGGTTTCGTTCATGACGCCACCGTGGGCGGCGCCGGCTTCGCGCCGGTTTCAGCGCGGTTTCAGCGGCGTACGGCGCACGCCCGCCGTTCGAGACGCGGGCGACAGCGCACCTCCACCGGGCCGAACGACAAGCCGACCCGCGCGGCGACGACGAGCAATGCAACGGGCGGGGGGGGTGGGGGGGCTGGGTGGATCCGGCCACCCCCGCCGTGCGCGGCGGGGCGTGTCCGGAATTAGGCCGGCAGCGGGCCGAGCGCGCGTGGGAGG
>NZ_JBQCGS010000018.1:0-107644 GCF_051955415.1 Flexivirga sp. | reverse complement strand
GCCCTGGCATGTTGGTGTTGCCGCGGAACTGGGGGCTGTCGGAGTGGGGGGGGTTGTCGCCGACGCTGAAGGCCGCGCCGTCGAGGTCTACAGTCATGGGCGTGGGGTATGCCCCCGACCACGACCGGATGCCGTGCAAGGAGAGGAATTCGCGCTCGTCGAGCATCCGGGCGAGCAGCAGCCCGCGGCGCTCGGGGGGCACCAGCGACAGCGTGATGCGGTGGTCGTCGTGGTGCTCGTGATGTGCCAGGACGTCGGCGAGGCCGGTGTCGCGACGCTCCAGCCAGTGCACCTCGCTGAGCAGGTCCGGCAGCTGCCGGGCGATGACCGGGTGCACGGACTCGACGGCGACCAGCGGCAACAACCCGACGAGAGAACGCACCGGCAGGCGTTCACCGGTGCCGTCGGCCCGCACCACCGCGTCGTAGTAGAAGCCGTCCTGCTCGTCCCACAGCGAGATCCCGGTGCTGCCGAAGTCGGTCATCGCGCGGGCCAGCCGCAGGAAGTACTCGAAGAAAGTGCGCACCGACGCGCTCCAACTGCGGTCGTGCCGTGCCAGCTCGACCCCGATCCGCAGCATCGACAACGCGTAGAACGCCATCCAGCTCGTGGCGTCGGACTGCTCCAGCCGCATGCCGTCCGGTAGCGGCTTCGACCGGTCGAACGGACCGATGTTGTCCATCCCGAGGAACCCGCCCTCGAAGAGGTAGGAGTCGTCGGCGTCCTTGCGGTTGACCCACCAGGAGAAGTTCATCAACAGCTTGCTGTACACGCGGGCGAGAAACTCGTGATCGTCGTCGCCGGCCAGTGAATGGACCAGCCAGGCAGCCCAGGCGTGTACCGGCGGGTTGACGTCGTCGAAGTTCCACTCGTATGCCGGCAGTTGACCGTTCGGGTGCTGCGTCCACTCCCGCACCATCAGGTCGATCTGGTCCTTGGCGAACGCGGGGTCGATCAGCGCCAGCGGCACGGTGTGGAAGGCCAGGTCCCAGGAGGCGAACCAGGGATACTCCCACTCGTCGGGCATCGAGATGACGTCGGCCAGGTCCAGGTGCGTCCAGCCGGCGTTGCGCGCACCGCGCTGCCGGCGTCGCGGGGGCGGCGGCGGGCCGGCCGGGTCGCCCTGCAGCCATTCACCGACCGCGTAGCGGTAGAGCTGCTTCCCCCACAGCAGGCCGGCGAAGGCGCGGCGCGCGACGTGGGCATCCTGCTCGGTCGCACTCGCCGGTATGACGGTCGCGTAGAACTCGTCCGCCTCGGCGGCGCGGGCCCCCATGACGGCATCGAAATCGGCGAAGCCGCCGGCAGCGCCTCCGCCGAAGTATGCCGGCTCGGGGTCGGTGCCCTGCGCGGTGGCCGTCAGCCGCAACCGGGCCGTCCGGGTCTCCCCCGGCCGGATGTCGTCCAGCTGCCACCAGAACGCCACCTTGGTGCCGTGGTCCGGACGCGTCGCCGACGGGTCGTCGTGCACGATCGCGCGGTCGATGCCGTTGGTGGGGCAGTCGGTGCGTGCTGCGGCACCCCAGAGCCCCATATTGTCGCTTTCGTTGTCGCAGAAGAGGATCCGGGCGCTCGCTGGTCGAGTAGCCGGAGCGCTAGCGGAGGCACCACTCGCTGGTCGAGTAGCCGGAGCGCTAGCGGAGGCGTATCGAGACCGAGAGCCATCGGTGGCTTCGAGCCGGTAGGTGCCGAGCCAGGCGTGCTGCATCTCGACGGCGCCGTCGACCAGCCGCATCGACGGGGTGCGGTCGTCCCGTCCGAACGCCCAGGTGTTGCGGAACCATGCCTGCGGCACCAGGTGCAGGGCGGCCGCGTCGGGGCCATGGTTGGTGACGTCGATGCGCATCAGCAGGTCCGTCGGGGACGACTTCGCGTAGGTGACCGACACATCGAAGAACCGGTCGTCGGCGAGCACGCCGGTGTCGGTGAGTTCGAACTCCGGGTCGTTGCGGTTGCGCTGGGCATTGACCGTGCGCAGTTCGTCATACGGGAACGCGGCCTGCGGGTAACGGTAGAGCCAGCTCGCGTAGGAGTGCGTCGGCGTGGCGTCGGTCGGCCACCAGACCTCCTTGACGTCCTCGCCGTGGTTGCCCTGGGCGTTGGTCAGCCCGAAGAGGCGTTCCTTGAGCCGGTCGTCCTTGCCGTTCCACAGCGCGATGCCGAGGTTGAGGAAGCCGAAGCGGTCGCAGACCGCCGCCATACCGTCCTCGCCCCAGCGATAGGCGCGCCGGTGCGCCTGATCGAACGGCAAGTAATCCCAGGCGTTCCCGTCCGCGGAGTAGTCCTCACGCACGGTCCCCCACTGGCGGGCGGAGACGTACGGTCCCCACAGCCGCCAGGGGTCGTCGGCGGTGGGAGAGGCGGCAATGCGTGCGCCCTCGACGGTCTGGTCAGCACTCACCCGCCCGATGCTGCCAGCAATGTAGGAGTGCGTCACAACGTTATGAAGGTTCGGGGCCCCCGCGAAGTATTCGGAGGAGCGTAGCGGGGGAGAAACTTCGTGGGGTGACTCAGACGGCGAACTCGACGAGGTCGGCCTGCAGCGTCGGGGTCACCTTGGCGTGCACATGCGTGCCGTCGCCGGTGTGCTCGCTGGACAGCACCTCGCCGTCGTCGTGGATCCGGGACAGCAGGTCGCCGCGGTCGTAGGGCAGCAGCAGCTCCATCCGGATCTCCGGTCGCGGCAACTCTCGGGCGACCAGCTCGGCGAGCGCGTCGAAACCCTTGCCGGTGCGCGCGCTGACAGCGATCGCGTGCTTCTCCGCGCGCAGGATGCGGTCGACGACCTCGGGATCGGCGACGTCGGCCTTGTTGACGACGACGACCTCCTTCACGTCGTGCGCGCCGACGTCGGCGAGCACCGAGCGCACGGCGGTGATCTGCGACTCCGGGTCGGGGTGCGAGCCGTCGACGACGTGCAGCACCAGGTCGGCGTCACCGACCTCCTCCAGGGTGGAACGGAATGCCTCGACCAGCTGGTGCGGCAACTCCCGCACGAAGCCGACGGTGTCGACCAGGGTGTAGCCGCGGCCGTCGTTCGTCTCGGCGCGGCGCACGGTCGGGTCGAGCGTGGCGAAGAGCTGGTTCTGGACCAGCACGCCGGCGCCGGTGAGCCGGTTGAGGATCGAGGACTTGCCGGCGTTGGTGTAACCGGCGATGGCGACCGACGGCACGTGGCCGGCGCGGCGCGAGCCGCGCTTGGTGTCGCGCATGGTCTTCATGCCTTTGAGTTCGCGGCGCAGCTTGGCGATGCGGGTGTTGATCCGGCGACGGTCCAGCTCGATCTTGGTCTCACCTGGACCGCGCGAACCCATGCCCTGGCCGCCGGCGGCCTGGCCACCGGCCTGCCGGGACATCGACTCACCCCAACCACGCAGCCGCGGCAGGAGGTACTGCAGCTGGGCCAGCTCGACCTGCGCCTTGCCCTCCTTGGACTTGGCGTGCTGGGCGAAAATGTCCAGGATCAGCGCGGTCCGGTCGATCACCTTGATCTTGACGACGTCCTCGAGGCCGCGCCGCTGGCTGGGCGTCAGCTCGGTGTCGGCGATGACGGTGTCGGCACCTTCCTCGATGACGATGTCGCGCAGCTGCGCCGCCTTGCCCGAACCCATCCAGGTGCCCGGGTCCGGCTTCATCCGGCGCTGCAGCACGCCGGCGAGCACGGTCGACCCGGCGGTCTCGGCGAGCGCGGACAACTCGCGCAAGGAGTTCTCGGCGTCCTCGGCGGTGCCCTCACCCCAGACGCCGGCCAGCACCACACGCTCCAGGCGCAGCTGGCGATATTCGACCTCGGTGACGTCCTGGAGTTCCGTCGACAGGCCGGCCACCCGGCGCAGCGCGGCGCGGTCGTCACGGTCGAACTGGTCACCGTCAAATGACTCGAACGACTCGTCGATGAGGAATCCGTCGGCGTCATACCGGGGATCGCGGTTGTCGTCGTGGGCGGACAGAGCTTCGGCGCGACCGTCGAGCACCTGGGAGCGGGCGGTCATCGCGCCTCCTGCGAAGTTACGAGCTGTCATGTTCTCCATATCGTCTCAGGGTTCAACATGCGGAGCGAATGCTTTATGCCGCCGGTGTATGCCGCCTCCACCACCCCACTACCCTCGGGCCCGTGACCGACACGCCCGGACGCGACACCGCGCACGACCACTACTTCACCGCCAGCCCGGCGAGTGCGGACGAGCGACGCACCATCAACGTGCCGCTGGCGGGTGCGACCCGCGCGGTGCACGTGGCGCCCGGGGTGTTCTCGGCCGAGCGCATCGACCAGGGCACCTCGGTGCTGCTGCAGAACGCACCGCAACCGCCGGCCACCGGCACCTTCCTGGACCTGGGCTGCGGCTGGGGCCCGATCACCCTCAGCCTCGGCCTGCTGGCCCCCGGCGCGCAGGTCTGGGGCGTCGACGTCAACGAACGCGCGCTCGGTCTCACCCGGGACAACGCTGCCGCGCTGGGCCTGCAGAACGTGCGCGCAGTGCGCGCCGAGGAGGTCCCCGTCGACCTGCGCTTCGACCTGATCTGGTCCAACCCGCCCATCCGGGTCGGTAAGGACGTGCTGCACCGGCTGTTGACGACCTGGCTGCCACGACTGGCACCGGACGGCGACGCCTACCTGGTGGTGCAGCGCAATCTCGGCTCCGACTCGTTGCAACGATGGCTGATCGAACAGGGCTACGCCGCCGAGCGGTTCACCAGCGTGAAGGGTTTCCGGATCCTGCGGGTCGGCGCCGGGAGGTGATCGGTGAGCGGTCCGGCACGTGGGCCGATACATGGGCCGGGTGTGGCCGTCAGCGGTTGCGCCGGTGTCGGCGTGTGGTCGAGTTCCCACACCCGACACCGACCCCGCATCCGAACGGTGAGTGAGTCCCGAGAGCGTCTGGGGCACCTGTGATCATGCATTCGTCCGCCGTGCCGTATGCCGATCGCAGACGGGCAGCGCCGGGTCGTGGGTGTATGCCAGGCCGGCCTGCCTACCTCGTTCAGACCACCGCCAAGCCTATGGAGCGGGCGGATTCCTGGAGTCCCTCGTCGAAGGTCGCAACTCGGGCGGACGTCTGCTCGGCCGTCAGCAGGACGCAGCAGTCGGGCATCTTCGAGCGCGTGTTCGCTCGCAAGCGCGCCAGCCGGGTCGCAGCGTCGTCAGGAAGCGCAGTGGTGGTGATGCCGAGCGCACGAAGGTCGGCCAGCATCTGCTGGTCACGATTCTCTCGTGCCGCCCGCACGAGTACTTCGGCCTGGTTGATCGGACCGATGGTCATGGGCTCGGACGGGTTGGCTGCGAAGATCTCTTCGGCGGCTGCGTGATGGGCGTCGTTGGCGTCGAACAAAGCGATGAGCACTCCTGCGTCCAACGCGATCACGCCGGCCACTCCGCACGCAGCTCTTCGAGGTAGCCGGGCTCGTACAGACCGGTGTAGGAGCCACTGATGCGACGCAAGGCATTGAGACGGTCGTTGCCGCGATCGGCGGCTTCAGGATCGATGCTCTTGAAGCCTTCCTCGATCAGGTGGCGCAGCAGTCGCGTTGGCTTGTCACGATCCTGCGGCCACCTCCGGGCGGCAGCGTGCAGCGCCTCGGAGACCTCGGGCGTCTCGGTCACGGCGTGGCGGGGTCTCGTGGTCGGCATACTCAAGTGTAACACCGTGATCCGGTGTCACACCCGGCAGTGATCCCTCCTCCGTCTCCGCGCGACGATCGGCCGCTGGCGGCGTAGCAGTCGCCGGTGACAGGTCAACGGATGTCGTGAGAGACGGAGCTCGCGACATCCGTTGACCTCTCGCGGTAGTCACTCCCAACCCTCAGCCGTGTCTCCGATCGAGCGGGGTCACCCGCTGCAGGGAAGCTCGACCGTCCCGTGGGCGACGATCACGGCAGGTCCGGACAGGAACGTCCGATCGCCCTCGATGCGGACGACCAGCCGCCCGCCCGGCACGTCGACCCGCCAGCGCAACTGGTCCGTCGGCCGGCCGGCCCACCACCAGGTGGCGACGGCGGCCGCAGCGGCTCCGGTGCCACAGCTCTGGGTCTCCCCCACGCCACGTTCGTGCACCCGCATGGCGATGTGCCCCGGCCCCATCGCTCGGACGAACTCCACATTGGTGCCCCGCTCCGGCACCGGGTCGACCCGCGGCTGATGCGACAGATCCAGAGTGCTCAGGTCGAACTCGGGTGGCAACGCCACCACCGTGTGCGGGTTGCCCATGTCGATGCTCAGCGCCGGCACCGGGTCCGGGGCGCCGACCGCCTGCACCACACTGTCCGATCCCCGCTCGTCGGCCTCGGTGGCGCGGGCGAGGCGCCATACACCCAGGTCCACCTCGAACCCTCCGTCGACCACCGTCATCCGCTTCACCCCGGAACGGGTGGAGATGTCGAACTCGTGGACGCTCTCCAGACCGTTGTCGAGCAGGTAGCGGGCGAAGACGCGGGTGCCGTTGCCGCACATCTCACCGATCGAGCCGTCCTGGTTGCGGTAGTCCATGAACCAGCGGGCGTCGCCGGCCTCCGCACGCACGTCCTCGGGTGCGTGCTCGACCGGCACCACGCGGATCACGCCGTCGCCCCCGACACCGGCGCGTCGGTCGGCGAGGAATGCGACGTCCTGCGCGGTGAGGTCGAGGCCGCCGTCCAGCACCGGCACCAGGACGAAGTCGTTCTTGGTGCCGTGGCCCTTGGCGAAGCTGATGGTCGTCACCGGACCATCCAAGACCATCGGTGCCGGTCCCGTCATCCCGGTGTCACGGCCCCGGACGCTTCCGCGGCCGCCTGCACGACGTCCAGCGCCCGCGCCAACAGGTCCGGCGCGTCGGACGGCAGCCAGTGGATCCGCGGGTCCGGCCCGAACCAGGACTCCTGTCGTCGGGCGAATTTCCTTGTCAGCGTTGCGGTCTCGTCCTGTGCTTGCACCTCGGTGAGTATGCCGTCCAGCTGCTGCAAGGCCTGCGCGTAGCCGATGGCCCGGCTCGCGGTGCGTCCCTCCCGCAGACCGATGCTGTCCAGCCGACGCACCTCATCCAACAGGCCGGATCGCCACATCCGCTGGACGCGAGCGCCGATCCGCCGGTGCAACGTCGGCCGGTCCGTCCGCAGGCCGACCACTACTGCGGGAGCGACGAACCGCCGCTGCGGCATGGTCGCGCTGAACGGCGCACCGGTCAGTTCGATGACCTCCAGGGCGCGCACGATGCGTCGCCCGTTGCTGGGGTGGATGCGTGCTGCGGCCGGCGGGTCGGCGGCCGCGAGCTCGGCGTGCAGCGCCGCCGGGCCGACCGCGTCCAGTCGCGCCTCCCACCGGGCGCGCGCGCCGGCATCGGTGGGTGGGATGCGTAGGTCGTCCAGGGCCGCACGCACGTAGAGGCCGCTGCCGCCGACCAGCACCGGCACCCGACCACGCGTGCGGACAGCGCCGATCGCCGCCCGGGCATCGCGCTGGTATGCCGCGACGGTGGCCTCCTCGTGCACGTCGAGCACGTCCAGCAGGTGGTGCGGCACCCCTTCGCGTTCGGCCACGGTGAGCTTGGCGGTGCCGATGTCCATCCCGCGATAGAACTGCGACGCGTCGGCGTTGACGACCTCGCCGTCCAGTGCGTGAGCCAGTGCGACACCCAGGTCGGACTTGCCCGTCGCGGTCGCGCCGACGACGGCGACGATCGGGTGCTGGCTCGGCATACCGGCCAGTCTCCCAAAGCCCCTCCTACGATGAGCCGGTGACTTCCCTGCCGAGCGCCGACCAGGTACGAGCGCGCATCACCGGTCCCGCACTGCAGCGCGCCCTGGACCAGTTCGCGGTCCAGCAGCCGGACCGGGCCGACTTCGTCACTGCGGCGGACCGGATTCGCCGCGATGCGGCATACACCGCCCGCGTGGCCGCAGTGGTCGGCCAACTGCGTGCCGGGATGGGCCGGCTTCTCACCCCGCACCAGGCGTTCCTGCCGGCGGTGTTCGATCCACAGGATCCGCGTGAGCCGCTCGAGGCCCGTTTCTTCTACCCCGTCGCATTCGCTGCCACACTGCCGGACACGTTGGCGTTCCACCGATCCCGGGCGATCCCGGACAGCGCCTCACGAGCCGTCCTGGCCGACCTCGGACGGCACCTGCGCATCTTCGAGCGCACCTTCGGACACACCGGGCTGCACGTCCAGAACTGGTTCTCCCTGCACCTGCGCGGGCTGATCTACGACTTCGGCCGGTTGCAGGCCAACCTGGAACGGCTGGACGCGCCCGCCTCCGACGTGCGCGCCGCCGGGGTGCCGGTGGTGACCGGCTCCGTCGTCGCCGGCGTGCACATCCCGGACAGCGGACCGTTGCGCCCCAGCGACGTCGATGCGTCGCTGCACCGGATCCGGCCGTTCTTCGCCCGCCACTTCCCCGAACTGCCGCCGGTGTCGGTCGCCCAGTGCGACAGCTGGCTGCTCGACGAGCAACTGCTCGACCTCGTTCCGGGCAGCAACATCGCCCGGTTCTGCGCTCGCTGGCAGCCGATCGGCCGGCCGGCCGACGGGGACGAGTCGGTGCGCAACTTCGTCTTCCGCCGCCCGTATGCCGACCCGGCGGATCTCACCGCATCGACCCGTCTGGAGCATGCCGTGCTCGCGCACTGGCGGGCGGGCGGCCACCTGCACACGCGCACCGGCTGGCTGCAGCTACCCAGCGGATCGGCGGATTAGCAGATCCGGCGCGCCGGATGGCGCATGCGGCCCTGGGAACTCACCGTCAGTTGGCCGCCAGTTCGGTGTGAATATCCGGTCACCGCTCGGTGGGCCACACGTGCTCGGCCTACGTTCGCGAGGACGTCCCATCCGACGTCCCGATCCGATGCGCCGACTGGCTGTCCTGACTGGTTGTCGACGCACCATCCCGAGGAGCAGCCACATGCCCAGAACCCGTCCCTCCACCCGCGCCGCGACCACCGTCGCGGGCGCCGGTGTGCTCGCACTCGCCTTCGCCGCCGGCGTCAGCACCGGCCCGGCACACGCCGCCGGCCACGGCAGCACCACGGGCAACACCCGGGTGCCGGTCGCCGCCGGCACCCAGGTCACCGCCATCCCGGGCGCCAAGGCGTTCGGGGACACCGACCCCAGCACGCCCGAACAGGTGTCGTTCGTCCTCAAGGAACGCGCCAAGGGCGCCCTCGAGGCGCAGGTCGAACACGGCATGCGCCACCAGTTGAGCGTGTCGCAGTTCGCCCGACAGTACGGCCAGAGTCAGCGCACGATCGACGAACTCACCTCGTACCTGGCCTCTTTCGGCATCAAGACCACGGTGTATGCCGACAACGTCGACATCTCGGCCTCGGGCACCGCAGGGCAATTCGACAAGGCCCTGGCGGTGCAGCAACACGACTACCGCGTCCCGGCGCAACGCGGCCACGGTGGCACGGGACGCATTCCCGCGCAGACGGTCCACGGCACCGCGCAACAGCCCACGCTGCCGCGCCGGGTCGCTGACAGTGTGCTGGCGGTCCTCGGACTGTCCAACTACAGCCCGTTCGTCTCCGATGCCAAGCACATCAACTCCGGCATCCACACCACGTCCGGTGCCGGAGGCAGCGGCATCGACTGCGCCGCGCTGAGCGGGCTGCCGGACGCGTGCAACACGCCGGCCGACTACGTGCAGCGCTACGGCCTGGCCGAGACCGAGGCCGCCGGCAACACCGGCGCGGGCCGCACCATCGGCATCGTCACCCTGGCTGCGCTGGACCAGGGAGCGCCCGAGTACTTCTGGTCGCAGGTGCTGCACCTGCCGGACACCGGCCGCACCGTGAGCGTGCAGAACATCGACGGCGGACCCGGAGCTCCGAGCGACGCGGCGGGCACCGGTGAGACCGACCTGGACGTGGAGCAGTCCGGTGGCGTGGCTCCCGGTGCGAACGTGACCGTCTACCAGGCGCCCAACACCGACAACGGTTTCGCCGACGCGTTCTTCACCGCCGCCAGCCAGAACACGGCCGACTCGGTGTCGGCCAGCTGGGGCGAGTCCGAGACGATCATCGCGGCGTCCGTGGCCTCCGGGGTCGAAACCCCGCAGTACCAGGCGGCTTTCGACGAAGCGTTCCTGGAGATGGCTGCGCAGGGCCAGTCGGTCTTCGCGTCCGCGGGCGACGAAGGAGCGTATGACGCCAGCCGCGACCTCGGCACGACGAACCTGTCCGTCGACGCACCGGCGGACAGCCCCTACATCACCTCGGCGGGCGGCACCACGCTGCCGTGGTCGGCAACGCTGACCAGCAGCTCGACCGGCAAGTCCGCGAACGTGTCGGTGACCGACGAGCGCGCCTGGGGCTGGGACTACCTGTGGGCACCGCTGGCGACACTGCACAACACGACCGAGGCCGACACCGCGGTCCGGGAGATCGGCGGTGGCGGCGGCGGGTACAGCCAACTGGAGTCGCGCCCGTCATACCAACGGCGCCTGGTCGGCAGCTTCTCCGCCGTGCCCTACCTGACCCCGACCGACGTACAGACGGTCAGCGGCATCCAGGAGCCGACGAGCTGGAGCTTCGACGGCAACCCTGCCGTCACCACCGGTCAGGCCTCCGGCCGGGTCGAGCCGGACGTGTCCGCCGACGCCGACCCCTACACCGGTTACCTGCTCTACGAACCGAGCGCGGGTGCGGGCAACGAGTTGCAGGGCGGCTGGGGCGGCACCAGCTTCGTCGCGCCGCAGCTGAACGGCAGTGCCGCGGTGATGGACCAGGCGCTCGGGCACCGGGTCGGCTTCCTGAACCCGGCGCTCTACGCCCTGGCCGCGGGCAAGGACTCCCCGCTGAACACGCTGGACACCAGCGGCACGAGCAACGACAACCTCTACTACACCGGTACCGCGGGGACCCGCTACAACCCGGCCACCGGACTGGGCACCCCCGACTTCGGCGGGATCATCGACCAGTTGCAGGGCCGCTGACCCACGACCGGACGATCGCAGCGCGCCGGCACCCGAATGGGTGGCCGGCGCGGTGCGTCGTGCGGGCCGCGAGTCGTCGGCGCAGCTCGCGGCCTACGACCTGGTCACCGGCTCCGTCGAATCAGTCCTGTCCGCAGGTGAATTCAGTTGCACGGCGGGCAGCCTCCACTCATCCTGGTGCGATGACTTCCGACATCGCATCGACTCACGGCGTCCAGCAGGCGTATGCCGCGGGCGAACCACGCCTGCCGCAGAACAGCGCCTGACCGACGCAGCACACCACGCGGCGTCGGTCCTAGACCGACGCCGTATTTTTATGCACCGCAAAGGATTCCGCCATGGAGAAGATCAACGACCGGCTCTTCAGTTGGGCATCACTGCTGGAGGACAACACCCGGGAGCAGGCCGAGATCACGGCGACGATGCCGTTCATCCACCCGCACGTCGCGCTGATGCCGGACGCCCACCTCGGCCTCGGCGCCACTGTGGGATCGGTGATCCCGACGCTGCGGGCGATCATCCCGGCCGCGGTCGGCGTCGACATCGGCTGCGGCATGATCGCGGTCCGGACGCAGTTCACCGCCGGTGATCTGCCGCAGGATCGGTCGATCGTCCGGCACAGCATCGAGCGGTCGATCCCGCTGTCCGCGGGCGGTCACAACCGGACGATCAGCCGGGACCACACGAGGGCACGGCTGGAGGAGCTGCGGGCGATGGCGCAGGCCGCCGGATTCGACCCGGCCTCCTACTCCCGGAAGTGGGAGGTACAGCTGGGTTCGCTCGGCTCCGGCAACCACTTCATCGAGATCAGCCTCGACGAGCGGGACCGGGTGTGGCTCTTCCTGCATTCCGGATCACGGGGTGTCGGCAACCGGATCGCCCAACAGGACATCAAGGTGGCGCGGGAGCAATGCGCGAAGTGGTGGATCCAGCTGCCGCACAAGGACCTTGCCTACCTGGTCGAGGACACGGCGGAGTTCGACGCCTACCTGCGGGAGCTGCGGTGGGCACAGCACTTCGCGCTGCTGAACCGGGAGGAGATGATGGATCGGGTCGTCCACGACGTGTCGCACTGGGTCGGTGAACCGGTGGTGGAGCAGGAGCGGATCAACTGCCATCACAACTACACCGAGCAGGAGCGGTACTTCGGCAAGGACGTCTGGCTTTCCCGGAAGGGTGCCATCAACGCGGAGGAGGGGCGGGCGGGCCTCATTCCGGGGTCGATGGGCACGGCGTCATACGTCGTCGTGGGCAAGGGCAACCCGCTGGCTCTCAACTCCTCTCCGCACGGCGCCGGCCGGGCCTACTCGCGGTCGGCCGCACGGAAGACGTTCACGTCCGACCAGCTGCGGGAGGCGATGGCCGGCATCGAGTACCGGGACACGGATGCGTTTCTCGACGAGATCCCGCAGGCCTACAAGGACATCGACGTGGTCATGCAGGATGCGGCCGACCTCGTCGAGGTCCGGCACACGCTGCGGCAGATCGTCAACGTCAAGGGCGACTGACGCGATCAAGGTCACAGGCGGAGACCGAGCCGGTCGTGGACGTCCTCCAGCGTGCGCACTGCGACCTCCCGGGCCCGCACATTGCCTTGCCGCAGAACCTCTTCGAGGTACTCCGGGTCCGCCGCCAGTTCCGCGCGGCGGGCCCGGTGGGCCGCGAGTCCGTCGTTGACCGCCATGGTGAGTTCGCGTTTCAGCGCTGCCGCTCCCCCGTCGCCGATGCGTGCCGCCACCTCGTCCGGCCGCTCGCCGGTGAACAGTCCGGTGATGCGCAGCATGCTGGCCACCTCCGGCCGCGTGTCCGGCTCGAAGCTGATCCGTCGCTCGGAGTCCGTGCGCGCCTTGCGAATCCGTGACGCAGTCTCGTCGGCCGTCATACCGAGGGAGATGCCGTTGCCGCGGCTGGTGGACATCTTGGCGCCGTCGAGGCCCGGCACGACCGGCAGATCGGTCAGCAGTGCGTCCGGCGCCCGAAAGTATTCCTCGCCGCCGGCATACCTGCTGTTGAACCGCCGCGCGATCGCCCGTGTCTGCTCGACGTGGGGCAACTGGTCGCGCCCTACCGGTACCACGGTGCCGTGCACGCCGAGGATGTCGGCTGCCTGGTGCACCGGGTAGGTCAGCAACAGACCCGACAGCGGCCGGCCGTCGGTGGCGGCGAGTTCGTCCTTGACCGTGGGATTCCGGCGCAGCTCCGCATCGGTGACCAACGACAGGAAGGCCAGGGTCAACTGGCCGATCGCGGGGACCGCCGAGTGGGCGAAGACGGTCGATCGTGCCGGGTCGATGCCGGCGGCCAGATAGTCGGCGAGCTGGCCCAGGGTGGCCCCGTGGACGTCACCGACGCTATCGCGGTCGGTGATGACCTGGTAGTCGGCGACGAGGATGTAGGACTCGATTCCTTTGTCCTGTATGGCGACTCGGGACCCCAGCGTGGCGAAGAGGTGGCCGATGTGCAGCGGCCCGGTCGGCCGGTCACCGGTGAGGACTCGCAGCCCGGCTCGACCGCGGGCCTGCGGGTCGTCGATCACCGCGTGCAGCGTCTGACTGCGGGCACGGCTGGCGGCATACGAGGCATCGGAGTGCGCGTCGAGGTCGCGAGGGTTCTCATCGAGGATGGTCACGGTGCTCCTTGGGGGTGATGGCCCGGCCGGGAGCGCCATACAGCAAGAGCCGCCCGACCGGGCGGCTCTGATGGAAACGGGGATTCGTCAGCAGGCCGCCGGGGAAGGCGGCCACCACGCGGTGCTGACGATCTGCATGGCCCCAGGCTAACCCACCGCGCGACCGGCCAGCCGCGCGACCAGCGCGGCGACGAGCAGACCGAGCGCGAGGAGCACACCGACGTAGCCGACCGCGGCGTTCCAGCCGCCCGCGGCATACGCCACCCCGGCGCACGCACCGAGCACGGAGCTGCCCACGTAGTAGGCGAAGAGGTACAGCGCGCTGGCCTCGGCGCGGTGGCGCCGGGCCAGCAGGCCCACCCAGCCGCTGGCCGTCGCATGCGCGGCGAAGAAGCCGGCCGTGAACAGCAGTACACCGACCAGGAGCAACGGCAGGTTGTCCGGCAGGGTGAGCAGCAGACCCGCCGCCGACACCAGTTCGGCCGTGACCAGGGTCCGCGAGCGACCGAATCGCTCGGCGAGCCGGCCGGCGAGTGCGGACGAGACCGTGCCGGACAGGTACATCAGGAAGACCGAGCCGGCCGCGGCCTCGGAGAGCGCGAACGGCTCTGCCAGCAAACGGAACCCGAGCATGTTGTAGACCGAGACGAAGCCGCCCATGAGCACGAAGGCAGTCGCGAAGAGCCCGAGCAGCGCGGGCGTGCGCAGGTGTGCGGCGAGCACGCGGGAGGTCGTGCGCAACCCCACCGGCTGGACCTCGAAATGGCGGGACGGCGGAGCCAGCCGCACGAAGACGACGGTGAAGCCGAGCGCGACCAGCGCCGCGATCTCCAGAGCCCAGCGCCACGTCGTGACGTCCAGCGAGAACGACGCGACGAGGCGGCCGGCCAGGCCACCGATCGTGGTGCCGGCGATGTACCGGCCCATCGCGGCACCCAGATGCGCACGGTGCACCTCCTCGGCGAGGTAGGCCATCGCGGTCGCCGGCACGCCGGCGAGCGCGACGCCCGGCAGGGCTCGGAGTAGGACGAGCACGACCATCGACGGGCACCAGGGCAGGATCAGCCCGATGCACGCGGACGACACGGCCGAGATCGTCATGACCCGGGTGCGGCCGAAGCGCTCGGACAGCGCACTCGCGGGGATGATCGCCAGCGCCAGCAGGCCGGTCGTGGCCGAGACGCTCAGCGCCGAGACCGCCGGACTGATGCTGAACTCAGCGGCCAGTGAAGGCAGTACGGCCTGGGCGCAGTACATCGCGACGAACGTCGTCATGCCGGCGGCGAACAGCGCGGCGGTGATCCTCCGGTAGCCGCGATCCCCGCGGCGGTATCCGGCCGCATGCTGCAGCTGCTGCATGGTCGTCACCGGTCCATGGTGACGGCCGATCGTCGTCATACGGAAATGAATCTTGGACGCCGATTTGATGCATCTGCGACATAAGGTGGGGATCATGCGTGATGCGGTGTGGTGGTTCATCGTGCTGGCCGAGGAGGAGAACGTCACCGCTGCCGCCGCCCGACTGCACATGCCGCAGCCGACGCTCTCGCGGCGGCTGGCGCGGCTGGAACGCCGGCTCGGCAGCACGCTGTTCGACCGTCGCGGCAAGCGGCTGCACCTCAACGAGGCCGGACGGCTGTATGCCGAGCACCTGCGCCGGGCACATGCCGAGCTGGCGGCCGGCGAGCAGGCCGTGCACGAGCTGGCCGCGCACGGGCCGAGGGTCGTGCGGCTGGGCTTCCTGCACTCCTTCGGCACCTGGCTGGTGCCCGAGCTGATCCAGCGCACCCGGCAGACGGATCCCGGCGTGCGTTTCGAATTGGTCCAGGACGCCGCCGAGACGATCACCGCTGCGGTCCTTGCCGGCGCGGTCGATCTCGGCATCGTGTCACCGCGCCCGCGCGAGGCACCGGTCAGCTGGCGGCGGCTGCTGCGGCAGGAGGTCCGGCTCACCGTCCCGTTGACCGATCCGCTCGCCCGACGCCAGTCCGTCGGCTTCGGCGAGTTGCGCGATCGCGAATTCGTCGCGATGGCAGCGGGATTCGGGATGCGCCAGCTGCTGGACGAGGCCTGCGCCACGGTCGGTTTCGAGCCGCGGATCACGGTCGAGTGTCAGGAGCTGGACACGGTCGCCGGCCTGGTCGCGGCCGGGATCGGCGTCGCACTGCTGCCGGAATCACCCGATCGTCACCTGCCGGCCGGCGTCACCACCGTCGCGCTGACCGGCATCGACGCGGCACGTGAGGTCGGACTGATCTGGGCACGCGGGACGGTGCTGCCCGAACCGGCCCGGCGGGTGCGTGCGCTGGCGACCAGCCGCTGACCGTCAGATCTCGATACGCCCGCTCGTCCCTCAAGGGCTACTCGATCAGCAGGTTCCGCGGTCGCTCGTCCCTCACGGGCTACTCGATCAGCAGCTCCGGCAACCGTTCGCGACGGGCGATGCCGCCGGCGCACCGATGCTGGGCATACCGAGGGAGACGGCCGGTTTGCGGGTCGTGCCATCGGCGGCCTGCTCCTGCAACGCCGCCCAGGCGTCGCCGCCTCGCGTCGACCGGATCGCCCAGGTGCCGCCCTGCGCGCCCGAATCGGCGACCAGGTGGTGCGGCGCGCCATACGTGACGTCGACGGTGACCAGGTCACCCGGGCGCGGTCGGGTGGCGTCGGCCGGCACCGCGAAGTGCACCAGCCGGTTGTCCCGGGCCCGTCCCGACATCCGATGGGTCTCGGCGTCCTTGCGGCCCTCCCCCGGCGACACGAGGACCTCGACGGTGGTGCCCTCGAGGTCGCGGTTGCCCGCCCAGGAAACCTCCTCCTGCAGCTCGATGAGCCGGTCGAAGCGTTCCTGGACGACCGCCTTCGGCAGCTGGTCGGGCAGTTCTGCGGCCGGGGTGCCGGGGCGGATGGAGTACTGGAAGGTGAACGCCGACGAGAAGCGGGCCTCGCGGGTGACCCGCAGCGTCTCGGCGAAGTCCTCCTCGGTCTCGCCGGGGAAGCCGACGATGATGTCGGTGGTGATCGCGGCCTCCGGCATGCGCTCGCGCACCCGGTCGAGGATGCCGAGGAACTTCGCCGAGCGGTAGGAGCGGCGCATGGCCTTCAGCACCCGGTCCGAGCCGGACTGCAGCGGCATGTGCAGGGACGGCATGACATTGGGGGTCTCGGCCATCGCGTCGATGACGTCGTCGGTGAACGCGGCCGGATGCGGCGAGGTGAAGCGGACCCGCTGCAGGCCCTCGATGTCGCCGCAGGCGCGCAGCAGCTTGCCGAACGCGAGGCGGTCGCCGAACTCCACCCCGTAGGTGTTGACGTTCTGGCCGAGCAGGGTGATCTCGACGACGCCCTGCTCGACGAGGGCGCGGATCTCGGCAAGCACGTCGCCCGGACGACGATCCTTCTCCTTGCCGCGCAGCGACGGGACGATGCAGAACGTGCAGGTGTTGTTGCAGCCCACCGAGACGGACACCCAGCCGCTGTATGCCGAGTCGCGCCGCGTCGGCAACGTCGACGGGAAGGTCTCCAGTGACTCGCGGATCTCGACCTGGGCCTCCGCATTGTGCCGCGCCCGCTCCAGCAGCACCGGCAGCGAGCCCACGTTGTGCGTGCCGAAGACGACGTCGACCCACGGCGCGCGTTCGACGATGTCGCCCTGATCCTTCTGCGCGAGGCAGCCGCCCACGGCGATCTGCATGCCGGGGTGGGCGTCCTTGGCCGGACGCAGCTGTCCCAGCTGGCCGTACAGCTTGCCGGCGGCGTTCTCCCGTACCGCACAGGTGTTGAAGACCACCACGTCCGGTTGCTCGGGCCGGTCACCGAAGGCGAGACCCGCGCGGTCGACATACCCCGCGGTTTCGAGCAATCCGGCGATCCGCTCGGAGTCGTGGACGTTCATCTGGCACCCGTGGGTGCGCACTTCGTAGGTCTTCAATGCCTCGCTCATGACCCCTACAGGGTACGGCGTCGCCGCGTTCGGTCCGGCACCGCAGCGACACGCCGGTCAGTTTCCCGGTGGGCGCAAGTAGGGCGAACCCCCCTGGTATGGCGCCGGCGGTGGCGGCATGATCTGCGCCGACCGCTTCGGTCGTTGCGGCTTGCCCACGGCCATGGCCGCGGCGAGCGTGCCCACGACGACGATCGCGATGATGGCCATCATGACCGAACCTCCCGCCGTATCGTGGCCGCGGAACAGCTCCACCGGCGCGATCATCGCGGTGATGCCTGCCGCCGGGAAGGCCAACAGCAGCATCACCGGGCCGGACTGGTATCTGCCCAGCGTCACACAGACGCCGACGACGGCGTAGACGACACCGAGCGCGGCGGCCGCGGCAACGCCGAGCGCGACCAACTGCGCCAGCATCATCCCGTCCGGGTCGGCGCCTCGGTGCTGGGCGTGGTACTCCGGCGTGCCGGATCGGTTGATCCAGTGGATGCACGCCCACACGGCGCCGGCGAAGATCACCGCGTGCAACGCATGGCACACCGCCGTGATGGTCCACCAGGGCCTCCCCGGTGGGGTCCGCTGCTGCCGGGGCTGCTGGACCCACTGCGGTGGCACGGGCGGGATCGGTTGCTGCGGCGGTCGGCTCATCCCCCGAAGCTAATCGAGGGGCACGTCGCAGAACCGTTGTCCACAGGGCCGATCTCCCGGCTGCCGGGACCCGACCTCAGAAGACCTTGCCGGGGTTGAAGATGCCCTGCGGGTCCAGCGCCGCCTTGACCGCGCGCTGCATCGCCATGATCTGCGGGCCGAGCTCCCGGGCGGCGCCCGGCATTTTCAGCAGACCGACGCCGTGCTCCCCGGTGACGGTCCCGCCCAGGTCGAGGCATTCGTGGATGATGCGGTCGAACGCCGCCTGCGCCCGCTCGCGTTCGTCCTCGTTGTCACGCCCGGCCACCATCAGCGGGTGGAGGTTGCCATCGCCCGCGTGCGCCACACTGGCGATGGTGATCCCGACATCCTGCGAGATCTGCTCGATCCGGCGCAGCATCTCCGGCACGTGTTCCTTCGCCACCACGATGTCCTCGGTGAGCAGTGGACCCTTGCGCTCCATCGCCGGGTAGGCCAGTCGCCGGGCGGCCATCATCGCGTCCGCCTCCTCGGCATCGGCGGTCTCCGCGACGAAGGTGGCTGCCCCGGCTTCGAACGCAGCCATCATCTGGCGGGCGGCCCTCACGCCCGCCTCTCCCGGCTCGTCCACCTTGCCGATGAGCACCACGTTCGCCTCGGAGGCCAGTCCCATGCCGGTCATCTCGTCGACGGCCTCCAGGCAGATCCGGTCGACGATCTCCAGCGCCGACGGTGTCAGGCCGCGGGCCGCGACGTCGCGGACCGCGACACCGGCGTCCACGATGTTGTCGAAGTAGCCCAGCACGGTCCGGCCAGGATCGGGCAGCGGGCGCAGCTTGACGGTCACCTCGGTGACGATGCCGAGCGTGCCCTCGGAGCCGACATACAGGGCGGCCAGATCAAGGCCCGCGACCCCCTTGGCGGTGCGTCGCCCGAGGCGGACCACCTCACCGGTCCCGGTGACCACTTCGAGCCCGATGACATAGTCGCGGGTCACGCCATACTTCACGCAACAGACGCCGCCGGCGTTCGTGGCGACGTTGCCGCCGATCGTCGACCACGGTGAGCTCGCCGGATCCGGCGGGTACCAGAGCCCTTGCTCGGCAACGGTTTCCCGCAGGCGGTCGTTGACGACTCCGGGTTGCACGACGGCGATGCGCTCCAGCGGATTGACCTCGAGCACCGCATCCATCTTCGCCAGGCTGACGACCACGCAGCCGGCGATCGAGTTGGCACCACCGGACAGCCCGGTGCCGGCGCCACGCGCGACCAGCGGCACGTGATGCTCCAGCGCCCAGCGAACCGTCTCCCGCTCGTCTCCAGGGCGCGTGGCCCGGGCCACCGCCAGCGGCGCACTGTACGGCGCCCACTCCGCCTCGTCGTGCACGTAGGACGCGACGATGTCGGTGTCGGTCAGCACCTGGGAGCGGCCGAGCCGGTCGGTGAGTTGGTCGATGAGCTGACGGGTGGCGGGCATGCGCCTCACGCTAGTCGGCCGGCGGTAGCCGGCTCAGCGCGGGACGAGCGTCAGCCCGATCGCGGTGAAGAGGCCACCGGCGACCCGATCGATGGTCCGCTGCAGCCGTCGGTATGCCGCAACCACCGGCTGGGAACCGGCACACCAGCTGACCACCGCGAACCACGCGACGGCCATGGCCAGCATCACGGTCAGCACGACGACGCGGGTCGCCGCTGCCTCATGGCGTGGCATCAGCGTCGCGAACAGGGCGCCGAAGAAGACCAGTGCCTTCGGATTGGCCAGGTTGGTGAAGACGCCCAGCCGCCAATGCTTTCCGGCGCTCGGTGGTGTCGTCTCGGCAGCGCCCGTGGTGGTCTTGCGGGTGGCCCACAGCACGTGCACGCCATACCCGATCAGCAGCACCGCGCCGACGGTGCGCACAACGAGGTAGAGGTGTTCGTAGCGCGCCAACAGCGCGCTGAGGCCGCACATCGCAAGGGTTGCCCAGCAGGCGATGCCGCACACGACACCGAGGCCCACCCGCAGCCCGGCGGAGCGCCCGTGCGCAGCTGAAGTCCGAAGCACGGCAAGGAAATCCGGCCCGGGACTGATCACAGCGACCAGCCAGGCGAGGAGCAACGGTAGGACAGCGAGCATCTGCATCACCCGATCATCGGAGAGGTCATGACGACGGTGGCATCGGCCGGCTCCCCGGCCGTGCGGTAGCAATGCGCCACGTCGCCGGGGAAGGCGAGCAGGTCACCCGGCCCGAGCCGGGCCAGATCATCGCTCGGCCCGGCGGACAGTGTCCCGGAGGCGACCATGAGGTGCTCGAGCGTGCCGGTCGCATGGGGCACTCCCTCGTAGGTCGTGCGTGCCGGCAGCCGCAGCCGCCAGATCTCGACCTGATGCCCACCACTCACCCGGCGCAGCATCTCCTGTTGCGGGGTGTCCGCGGCCGCCGTGGCCCGCACCACGTGTGGTTGCGTCGGAGTGGTCGGCACCAGCAGGTCGGTCAGCGGTATGCCGAGGGCGATCGCCACGGCGTCGAGGGTGTCGATCGTCGGGTTGGCCCGGCCCGACTCGAGGCCGGAGAGGGTTGCCTTGGACAGGCCGGAGCGACGTGCCAACTCGGCTGCGGACAATCCGCGTTGTTCGCGGCGCAGGCGCAGTTGGGCGCCGACCGAAGTGGCGAGGGTGGAGGCCATATCGTTGAATATAACGAACGATTCGTTCATTACGCAATGCGCGGCGGGCGGTGGACGACCTCAGTCCGGCTGGTGTTCCGGGGCGTCGGCGATCGCCTCTCGGATGACCGCCCACGCGATGGCGGACGAATATCCTTTGCGAGCAAGCATTCCGGCCAGTCGCCGGGCCTGCACCTGGGCGTCGAGGCCGTGCATGGCGCGCAGCTTCTTGGCGACCAGGGCGCGGGCGCGTTCCCGCTCGTCCTCGTCGTCGATGGTGTCGAGTTGCTCACGGATGACGTCGGCGTCGACACCCTTGCGACGCAGCTCCTGACTGATCGCCCGTCGGGCCAGACCGCGCCGCTCCTGCTGCGATCGGACCAGCGTCGCGGCGTAGGCGGCGTCGTCGACCAGGCCGACCTCCTCGAGCCGGTCGAGCACGGCCCTGGCCACCTCGTCGGTGCAGCCGCGTTCGCGCAGTGTGTCGGCCAGCTGTTTGCGACTGCGGGGCGCCGAGGCGAGTTGACGGAGCACGATGGTGCGCGCCACCTCGGAGGGGTCGGCGTCCGCTCCGGATGCGTCCGGTGGCGGCTCACGATCGTTGCGTGCCTGCCGGGCCGTGCGTCGCCCTCGTGCGCCGCCGGCGGGGTGTGCGCCGCGTCGAGGCGATCGGTGCGGCCCGTTCGCCGGCGGCCCTGCGCCGCTCGCGGCGCCGTCGCCGGATCGCACGTGGGCCGATGAGCCGGCCCACGGACCGACGATGACATCGGCCGGATCGACAAAGTCGGGCGGCGAATCAGGTGCACTGTCAAAGGGATTCATGGATGCAACGAAGCTTCCCCTGTGGAGCGTCTGTCGTCATACGGGACAACGTCTCGGCCACCGAAACGCCCAGCTCGGTGGCCGAGACGAGGATCAGAAGTCGACCGCGGTGACGACGGGTGTGGTCTCCTCGGCCGGCTTGTCGGCTTGCGGGCCGACGCCGAGCTTCTCCTTGATCTTCTTCTCCAGCTCATCGGCGAGGTCCGGGTTGTCGCGCAGGAAGCCGCGCGCGTTCTCCTTGCCCTGGCCCAACTGGTCGCCCTCGTAGGTGTACCAGGCGCCGGCCTTGCGCACGAAACCCTGCTCGACGCCCATGTCGATCAGGCCGCCCTCGCGGGAGATGCCCTGGCCGTAGAGGATGTCGAACTCCGCCTGCTTGAACGGCGGGGACACCTTGTTCTTGACCACCTTGACGCGGGTGCGGTTGCCGACCGCATCGGTGCCGTCCTTCAGCGTCTCGATGCGACGCACGTCGAGCCGGACCGAGGCATAGAACTTCAGCGCCTTGCCGCCGGTCGTCGTCTCCGGCGACCCGAACATGACGCCGATCTTCTCGCGCAACTGGTTGATGAAGATCGCGGTGGTACCGGTGCTGTTGAGAGCACCGGTGATCTTGCGCAGCGCCTGCGACATGAGTCGGGCCTGTAGACCGACGTGGCTGTCACCCATCTCACCCTCGATCTCGGCACGCGGCACGAGCGCGGCCACGGAGTCGACCACGATGATGTCCAGCGAACCGGACCGGATCAGCATGTCGGCGATCTCCAGTGCCTGCTCACCGGTGTCCGGCTGGCTGACCAGCAGGGCATCGGTATCCACCCCGAGCTTCTTGGCGTATTCGGGGTCGAGCGCGTGCTCGGCGTCGATGAAGGCTGCGATGCCGCCGTTGCGCTGCGCATTGGCGACGGCGTGCAGTGCGACCGTGGTCTTACCGGAGGACTCCGGACCGTAGATCTCCACCACGCGGCCGCGGGGCAGCCCGCCGATGCCGAGAGCGACATCGAGAGCGATGGCGCCGGTGGGGATCACATCGATCGGCGGACGGACGTCGTCGCCCAGTCGCATGACCGCGCCCTTGCCGTGCGCCTTCTCGATCTGGGACAGGACGGTGTCGAGCGTCTTCAGCTTACTGTCACCGGCATTCGCCGTCTTTGCTGCCATGGTGCGGCACTCCTTCGGAGAGTTGTGGGGTGGGTCGCGTCCACCGGCGACCGTCCGCAGCTCGTCAGTGCAGGTCGAACTGTGGAACGTGTCAGACGCTAGGCCCCCGCACCGACAACCCGGCATCTGTGGTCCGTGCACTGTGGACAACGGGCCGCCGGTCGAGGACTTGTGGATGAGCCTAACGCAGTTTCCCGAACATCCGTACGAAGGTTTGCGGCGTGGCGTGTCGCCCCGACGGCGCGCCCACCCTCGGCCAGCACCTCATCGGCCGGCCGACCGCGCGGCCGCCTCGATCAGGGTGCGTCGCCGGCTCCAGAAGGCCGCGTCGTGCTGCTGGTCCGCCATGGCTGCCGCATCGGTCCCCACCGCACCGTCCAGCTGCTCGCGCACGATATCGGCGTGGCCGGCGTGCCTGCTGGTCTCGGCGAGCAGGTGCACGAGGACGTTGAACAGCGGCACCGCGGCGTCCTGCCACCAGGCAACGCGCCCGATGGTGTCGAGCTCCAGTGCGGCCACCGTGGCATCGCTGTGCGCCCACACCCGCCGATAACGGTCGACGATCTGGCTGCGGGACTCCCCTTCGGTCGCCCACATGTCCGCCAGCCGGTCCGCCTCGACGTCCCAGCGCGGCAGCGGTTCGGGAAACGGACGGCCGAAGACCTCGCCCAGATACCTCGCCTCCCAGGTCGCCAAGTGCTTCACCAGGCCCAGCAGATTCGTGCCGGTGACAGTGAGCGGACGGCGCACGTCGTACTCGGACAGCCCGTCGAGCTTGGCCAGCACCGCTTCGCGTTCGTGTCGCAGGTAGTTGTAGAGGTTCGCCTTGGCGGCAGCATCGTCCATCCGCGGATCCTCCCAGCATTCGCCAGTGACCCTTGACACATTAGGTGATCAAGTGATCTAGTCACTTGATGTGACCACGCAGACCTCGCTGACCAGCCGCCTCGCCGACGAGATCGTCGACCTGATCTTGGACGGTGGCCTGCGACCGGGCGACGCCCTGGAGTCCTCCCGCGCGCTCGCCCAGCGTTTCGAGGTCACCACGCCGACGGTGCGCGAGGCCCTGCGCCGCCTGGAGGCCACCGATGTCGTGCAGTTCCGGCACGGCTCGGGCACGTACGTCGGCGCCGGCATCGAGCGGCGGATGGTCGTCAACCAGCACGCCGGCCGCGACTCCCTCGAGGAGCTCGTCGCCACCCGCCTCCTGCTCGAACCCGCCATCGCGGCCGAAGCCGCCCGCAGCCGCAGCGACGCCGACCTGCAGTCGCTCGAACGCGCACTGGCCAACGCGCTCACGCCCCAGCGCGGTGACGAACGACCGGCCGTGCATTTCCACGTCGCGGTCGCCGCCGCGACCGGCAATCGCCTGGTCGCCGAGACGCTGGAAGCCTTGCTGCACCTGCGATCTCGCGAACAGATCCAGATCCGTCACCGGTATGACGACCGCGAGCGCGACCACGCCGAGCACCAGCAGATCCTGGACGCCATCCGCGCCGGCGACGCGGACCGCGCGGCCGCGCTCACCACGGCACACCTGCGATCGATCCGCGACGTGCTCGCCGACGGCGGCAGGACCGGGGACCAGGAGCGTGGCCGGGACCAGGCCCAGGACCAGGCATGACGGTCCCCTCCCATCGGCTCGGCGAGTTGACCACCCGCGACGCGGCGGAGTCGGTCGCTCGCGGCGACATCGTCATCCTCCCCGCGGGCGCCTTCGAACAACACGGACCGGCCCTGCCCATGGCCACCGACCTGATCCGCGCCGAGGACCTGGCCGGCCGGGTGGCCGCAGCGCTCCCCCAGCGTGTCGTCATCGGTCCGAGCCTGCCGGTCGGGGTCTCCCCGCACCACCTGGGTTTCGCCGGCACGGTCACCCTGCGGCCGGCGACCTTCCTCGCCGTCGCCCGCGAGTATGTCGACAGCCTGGCCCATCACGGCTGGCGCAAGATCCTCGTGCTGACCGGCCATGCCGGGAACAACGCAACTCTCGGCGCTTTGGCGCAGGATCTGCTGCACGACCGCCCTGACATCGAATTCGCCTGGACCGCAATAGCTTCCCTCGCCGGACCGGCCACCGCGCAGCTGCAGCGCGCAGAGGTGACCGGGCACTGTGGCGAGTCGGAAACCGCCCAGATGCTGCACGTCGCACCGCATCTGGTGCATGTCGACCGGTTGGCTGCGGGCACCACTGCCCTGGACCAGCTGGACCCCCTGTCGCGCCTGGCGCGACGCACCGCGCCGGCGCTCGCGCGCCGGTACGACCGGCTCAGCACGAACGGCGTGCTGGGCGATCCCACGACCGCGACGGCCGACCAGGGCCGAGCGATCGTCGACGCCGTCACCACGGCACTGGTCGAACACCTCCAGGAGTGGCTCGCCGCCTGATCCGAACCCGTCACGGCCGGTCGCCCCCTCCGGGCGTCCGGTGGGTCGAACGCGCCCCGAAACGCGCGACCCGTCCGAAAGGAACTCGCCATGAAGAAGATCCGCCACCGCACCGCCGCCCTCACCGCGACGCTGCTTGCCACCGGTGCCGTGACGGCGCCCGCCGTCGCGCACAGCCTCTCCCCCGAACCGGGCCGCGCCTCGGCGACCGCGCCGTCCGGCACGCGGTCGTGCACGAAGCCGACCGACCAGGAATCGGCGGCGAGCGCGAAATACACCATCACCAGTGGTGGCCGCGAGCGCACCTACATTCTGCATTTGCCGAAGAACTATGAGCGGCACAGTGAGTGGCCGCTGATCGTCGCCTACCACGGACGCGGGAGCACCGGCACCGAGATCGAGGGATTCTCCGGCCTGTCCTCGTTGCGGGCGGTCGTCGCCTACCCGAACGGCGAGATCGGCACCGGCGCCGGCTATCGCCAGGCGTGGCAGGGTGCGCCCTACGCGCCGCCCGGTGTCGACGACGTGGCGTTCACCTCCGACCTGCTCGACCGGCTGCAGTCCGACTATTGCGTCGATCCCACCCGGACCTACGCCACCGGCAAGTCCAACGGCGCGGGCTTCGTCGGCCTGCTCGCCTGCCGGTTGCCGGACCGCTTCGCCGCCTTCGCACCGAACTCCGGCGCGTTCTATCCGCAGTCGCGTGAAGGCTGTGCGGACGCGAAACCGACTGCGCTGCTTGACATCCACGGCACCGGGGACAGCACCATCCCGTATGCCGGCGACCCGGACCGCCAGCTGCCGGCCATCCGCAGCTACGTCGCCGACTGGGCCGCACGGGACATGTGCGACCCGAACCCGTCGACCCGTCGGATCGGCACCGACATCACCGTCTTCGACTGGAAACATTGCGCATCCGGCACCGACGTCAAACACGTCGCCGTCACCGGCGGCGGCCATGTCTGGCCCGGCACGCACACCTACTCCGGCGGCGGGCACGTCACCCACACCATCGCCGCACAGGACGTGATGTGGCGCTTCTTCAGCAAGCACCGCCTGGCCCGGACAGGAGCAACGTCATGACGACCTCCACCACAACGGAACCCGAGGAGCAGCAACAGGACCGGCTGCCGTTCATCATCCGCGCCATGGGCGTGGTGGAGAAGGCGGGCAACGCACTGCCGAATCCGTTCTGGCTGTTCTGGATCCTCGCGCTGATCCTGGGCGTCCTGAGCGCAGTGCTGGCCGGCGCCGGCGCCAGTGTGATCTCACCCAGCGACCACAAGACCGTCGCGGTGCGCAACCTGTTCAGCGGCGACGGACTGGCGATGGCGATGTCCACCGCCATCGACAATTTCGCGACCTTCCCGCCGATGGCCACCATCGTCGTGGTGATCATGGGTGTCGCGGTCGCCGAACGCTCCGGCTTCCTGGCCGCCGTGATGAAGGTCGGTGTGTCCCGGGTGCCGGCGTCGGCCGTGGTCTTCGCCGTCGCCTTCCTCGGCACCGTCTCGCATGTGGCGTCCGCGGCGGCATACATCATCCTGGTTCCATTGGGCGGCTTGGCATTTCGCGCCGTCGGGCGGTCGCCGATCCTGGGCATCGTGGTCGCCTACACCTCGATCGCCTCGGGGTATGACGCGAGCCCGATCCCCACGCCGAACGACACGATCTTCGCCGGCATCACCACCTCGGCGGCCCGGCTGATCGATAAGGACGTGACGGTCTCGGCGGTGAGCAACTGGTACTTCAACATCGCATCGTCCCTCCTACTGGCCACCGTGATCACGCTGGTGACCCGCTGGGTACTGGCGAAACGGCCCGACCTGGACCCTGATCCGGACGTCGACCTGGACGACATCGGCGACCTGCACCTGTCCGACCGCGAACGATCCGCCGTGCGTGCTGCCTGCCTCGCCCTGCTGGGGTTGCTGGTGCTGGTGGCTGCGGTCGTCATACCGTCCGGATCGCCGCTGCGCGGTGAACACGGCAGCATCGCCGAGTCGCCCTTCCTGGACGGCATCGCCTTCGTGATCGCCGTGCTCTTCGGCGCGACCGGCATGGTCTACGGGCTGCGCACCGGTGCCCTCAAGGGCGTCGGCGACACGCCACGACTGATGGCCGAGGGCATCAAGCAGATGGCTCCGGTGCTGGTGCTGTTCTTCGCGATCGCGCAGTTCCTGGCCTACTTCGACTGGACCCACCTCGGTGATGTGATGTCGGTGAAGTCGGCCGACATCCTCGACCAGGCCAACGTCCCGGCACCCATCATCTTCCTGATGGTGCTCGCTCTGCTCAGCATCGTGAACGTGTTGGTCACCAGTGGTTCGGCGATGTGGTCCATCGCGGCGCCCGTGCTGGTGCCGACGCTGATGCTGCTGTCGGTGCCGCCGGAGACCACGCAGGCGATCTTCCGGATCGCCGACTCCGGCTCCACCGCGATCACCCCGATGAGCCCGTACTTCATCATGGCGCTCGGCTTCCTGCAGCGCTATCGCGCGAAGGCCGGCATCGGGACGCTCGCGTCATACACGTTGCCGCTGGCGGTGGCGATGACGGCCACCTGGACGGTGCTCTTCTTCGTCTGGTGGGCGCTGGGCATCCCGCTCGGCCCGGGTGCGCCGGTGCGCTGATTTCCCGCCGAATGACGGCAGGATGATGGGTCAGCCGTCGCGGCGGTCCCGGATCGGCAGGTCGCGACCGAGGCGGCGTTCCTCGGGGATCTGCAGGTCGTCGCAGATCGCCAGCCACACCTCACGCGGCTTGACGCCGTCGGCGAGTGCCTCGTCGGCCGTCCGGTTGCCCAGGGCCTGCAACACGTGGCTGTTGCCGAGCACGGCGGCGTATGCCGACCCGAACTCGTCCGTCATCAGCCGGCGATACTCCGAATGCTTCACCCCACCAGGGTAGGTGCCGTGGCCGGCGGCCGGCCGACCGCGAGCAGGTGTCGGTGGGTGATGCGAAGCTAGGGCTTCGATGACCGACGAAGTCCTGACCCGCTTCTCCCCTGCCACCCGCGCCTGGTTCGAGGGGTCGTTCACCGCGCCCACACCGGCGCAGGCCGGCGCGTGGGACGCCATCAGCAACGGCGACCACACCCTCGTCGTCGCGCCCACCGGCTCCGGCAAGACGCTGTCCGCCTTCCTCTGGGCCATCGACCGGATGGCGGCGACTCCCACGCCGGACGAGGCCCTGCGCCGGTGCCGGGTGCTCTCCGTGTCGCCGATGAAGGCGTTGGCGGTCGACGTCGAACGCAACCTGCGGTCACCGCTGGTCGGCATCCGGCATGCCGCCGACCGGCTCCGGCTGCCGCAGCCGGACGTCACCGTGTCGGTGCGCTCCGGCGACACCCCCGCGACCGAGCGGCGGGCCTTCGCCAGACGACCGACCGACATCCTGATCACCACCCCGGAGTCGCTCTTCCTGCTGCTCACGTCCGCGGCGCGGGAGGCGTTGTCCGGCGTCGAGACGGTGATCATCGACGAGGTCCATGCCGTCGCCGGAACCAAACGCGGTGCGCACCTCGCCCTGTCCCTCGAGCGGCTCGACGCCATCCTCCCGCGGCCCGCGCAGCGCATCGGGCTGTCGGCGACCGTGCGCCCGGTCGAGGAGGTCGCCCGATATCTCACCGGCGGGCGCCCGGTGACGACCGTGCAGCCGCCCGCCGAGAAGTCGTGGGACCTCGAGGTCGTCGTGCCGGTGCCCGATCTCACCCAGCTCGGGCGGGTGGCCGGCGACCTCACGGCCCCGTCGAGCGAAGCAGACCCGGCCGGGGCCCCCGCGAAGTATTCGGCGGAGCGAAGTGGAGGAGAAACTTCGTGGGGTGGGGTGGAGCGGACATCCATCTGGCCGCACGTCGAAGAACGCATCGTCGACCTCATCACGCAACACCGGTCGACCATCGTCTTCGCCAACTCGCGACGGCTGGCCGAGCGACTGACCACGCGGCTCAACGAGATCTGGGCGGAGCGCACCGATTCAGCCTCGGACCTGCACGAAGTCTCGGAGGGTGGTGCGGGGTCCCCGCGAAGTATCGGAGCGAGGAACGAGCGGAGAACTTCCTGGGGTGCCGGGGCACCGGCGCAGGTGATGGCGCAGGCCGGACAGAGCTCCGGAGCCCCCGCGGTCCTCGCCCGAGCCCACCACGGCTCGGTCAGCAAGGAACAACGCGGCGAGATCGAGGACGCGCTGAAGTCCGGCCGGCTGCCGGCGGTGGTCGCGACGAGTTCACTGGAGCTCGGCATCGACATGGGCCTGGTCGACCTGGTGATCCAGGTCGAGTCCCCGCCGAGCGTCGCCAGCGGGCTGCAGCGCGTCGGACGGGCCGGCCACCAGGTGGGTGCCGTCAGCCGCGGGGTGCTCTTCCCGAAGTTCCGTGGCGACCTGGTGCAGACCTGCGTGGTGGTCGACCGGATGAAGGCCGGGATGATCGAATCCCTTGCAGTGCCGAACAATCCGGTCGACGTGCTGGCACAGCAGATCGTCGCCATGTGCGCGTTGGACGACTGGTCCGTCGAGGACCTCGAGCAGCTCGCGCACCGCACCGCGTCGTTCGCGAGCCTGCCGCGCAGCATCCTGGAGTCGGTGCTCGACATGCTCGCCGGCCGCTACCCGTCCGAGGACTTCGCCGAACTGCGCCCGCGCATCGTGTGGGACCGCATCACCGGCACGCTGAGCGGGCGACGCGGTGCCCAGCGCCTCGCCGTCACCAGTGGCGGCACCATCCCGGACCGCGGCCTCTACGGCGTCTTCCTGGCGACCGGGGAGGGACCGGGGCGGCGCGTCGGCGAGTTGGACGAGGAGATGGTCTACGAGTCACGCGTCGGCGACGTGTTCACCCTGGGCACCACCAGCTGGCGCATCGAGGACATCACGCACGACCAGGTCCGCGTGACGCCCGCCCCGGGACAGCCGGGCAAGCTACCGTTCTGGCGCGGCGACTCCCCCGGGCGCCCGCTCGAACTCGGCACCGCCGTCGGCGGTTTCGTCCGGGAGCTCATCGCGTTGCCGGAGGACGCTGCTCGCGCCCGGGTCGCCCGCACCGGCCTCGACCAGTGGGCGGCGGACAACCTCTTGGCCTACCTTCGCGAGCAACAGGAAGCGACCGGTCAGGTCCCGCACGACAAGGCGATCGTCGTCGAACGCTTCCGCGACGAGCTGGGTGACTGGCGCGTCGTCGTCCATTCCCCGTACGGCGCGCCGGTGCACGCACCCTGGGCGCTGGCCATCGCGGCGCGGATGCGGGAGCGTCTCGGTGTCGAGGTGCAGGCCATGCACGGCGACGACGGCATTGTCCTGCGACTGCCGGACTCCGATCCCGACACCGATGCGTCGGCGGCCGCCCAGCTGCTCGAGTTGATCGTGCAGGACCCGGACGAGATCGCCGAGATCGTCACGTCCGAGATCGGTGGATCTGCTTTGTTCGCAGCGCGCTTCCGCGAATGTGCGGCGCGCGCCCTGCTTCTGCCGCGCCGCAATCCGGGACGTCGGCAGGCGCTGTGGCAGCAGCGTCAGCGGTCCGCCCAGCTGCTCGAGGTCGCCGCCCGTTTCCCGTCCTTCCCGATCGTCCTGGAAGCGGTGCGCGAGTGCGTGCAGGACGTCTTCGACGTGCCGGGTCTGGAGCAGCTGATGCGCGACATCACGGCCCGGCGGATCCGGGTGGTGCAGGTCGACACCGCGACCCCGTCACCGTTCGCCACCAGCCTGTTGTTCGGGTATGTCGCCCAGTTCCTCTACGTGGGTGACTCCCCGCTGGCCGAGCGGCGCGCCGCGGCACTCGCACTGGACCCGTCGCTGCTGGCCGATCTGCTCGGCTCCGGCGAGGGAGCCTCCTTGCGCGACCTGCTGGACGCCGAGGTGGTCTCCCAGGTCGAGGACCAGCTGCAACGGCTGGTCCCCGAGCGACACTGCCGCGACGCCGAGGACGTCGCCGACCTGGTCCGGGTCCTGGGCGTGCTCACCCGGCAGCAGATCGAGCAGCGCACCCGGCAGGAGTGCCGCGGCCAGGTCGCCGCGTGGTTGCGGGAGCTGGTCGCCGCCCGCCGGCTGATCGAGGTGCCGTGGGCCGGGGGCACCGGTCATGCCGCCATCGAGGACGCCGCCCGGTTGCGGGACGCGCTCGGCGTGGCGTTGCCCGCCGGCATACCGGCGGTGTTCCTGGAGCCCACCGATGACCCGCTCGGTGAGCTGATGGTCCGTTTCGCCCGCACCCACGCGCCGTTCCCGGCGACCGAAGCCGCAGCAGCACTCGGCATCGGCCGGGCCGTCGCGCAGGACACGCTGCGCCGCCTGGTGACTTCGGGCCGCCTGATCGAGGGTGAGCTGAGACCGACCGAGCTGGGCGGCGGGGTGCACGGCATCGACTACGCCGACCCGGAGGTGCTGCGCACCATCAAGCGCCGTTCGCTGGCCTCACTGCGCGCCGAGGTGGAGCCGGTGCCGGCCGAGCAGTTGGCGTCCTTCCTGCCGCAGTGGCAGGGCGTCGGCGGCGAACTGCGCGGTGCCGACGGACTGCTGCGCGCGGTGGAGCAGCTGTGCGGGGCACGGGTGCCCGCGAGCGCCCTGGAAACGCTGATCCTGCCCGAGCGGGTGACGGCCTACCACCCGGGGATGCTGGACGAGCTGATGGCCGGCGGTGAGGTGCTCTGGCAAGGGCACGCGGCCCTGCCCGGCGACGACGGCTGGGTGTCGTTGCACCTTGCGGACACGGCGCCATTGACCCTCGCGGTGCCGGACGACACCATCGATCTCACCCCGGCCCACCAGCTGATGCTGGCCGCGCTCGACAGCGGCGGTTCGTTCTTCTTCCGCGCACTGGCCGACGCGGTCAACGCGACGGACGCACGCACCGGCGAGACCGAACTGCAGTCGCACCTGTGGGATCTCATCTGGTCGGGCCGGGTCAGCGGTGACACGTTCGCTCCGGTGCGCGCGCTGCTCGGGGGCGGACGCACCGCTCACAAGGCACGGGCGCAGGGTCCGCGACAGAGCCGGCACGGCCGGATCGGTGGACTGCGCGGCTCGCGTGGCGGCCTCGGCCGGCCGGCGCCGGCCCTGCGGGCCGCGCCACCGTCGGTCTCCGGCAGATGGTCATTACTGCCGCACCCGGAGGACGACCAGACCGCGAGGGCCTTCGCACTCGCCGAGGTGCTGCTCGATCGGCACGGGATCGTCACCCGTGGCGCCGTCCAGGCCGAGTCGGTCACCGGGGGGTTCGCGACCGTCTATCGGGTGCTGGCCGCTGCCGAGGAGACCGGGCGGGTCCGCCGTGGCTATTTCGTCGAAGGCCTGGGCGCCGCCCAGTTCGGCAGCGCCGGTGCGGTCGACCGGCTCCGTGCGGCCGGCCGCACCGTGCCGTCGCCACGCAATCCCTGGGACGTGGCTCCGGTCGCACCGCAGACGGCGTTCGTGCTCGCGGCGGCCGATCCGGCCAACCCGTTCGGTGCGGCGCTGCCCTGGCCGGACCGTGAGATCGAGGGTGCCGAGCACCGGCCCAGCCGCCGCGCCGGCGCCATGGTGGTGCTGGTCGAGGGTGCTCTCGTGCTCTACGTCGAACGAGGTGGCCGCAAGGTGCTGACATTCACCGACGACGGCGCGGGCCTGGCCGCGGCAGCCGCGGCGCTGGCCCGGACCGTGGTGCGGCCATCGGACGGCCGCGGGACGCCGCGGCTGCGCGGACTCACCGTTGAGGGCATCGACGGCAGGCCGGCGCTGGGTTCCGATCATCCGCTGGCACACGCATTGGCCGACAACGGCTTCCACGTGTCGCCGAAGGGCCTGCGTATCCGCCGCTGAGACGATGCGAGACGTGAGGAGGTGCGATGCCCGAGGGTGACGCGGTCCGCCGGGCCGCGGCGCGACTCGACGATGCCTTGCGCGAGCAACCGCTGATCGGTTGCGAGTTGCGCTGGCCGTCACTCGCCGGCCGTTCCCTGCACGGTATGACGACGCTCGAGGTGGTCAGCCGCGGCAAGCACCTGTTGCACCGCTTCGACTCCGGTATGACGCTGCACAGCCACCTGCGCATGGAGGGCCGCTGGCGGGTGCGGCGCACCGCGGAGATCACCCCGGCCGCGGTGCGCAGCAGGGCGATCCGGGCGTTGCTCGCGACCGATCGCTGGACGGCCGTCGGTTACCGGTTGGGCCTGCTGGAACTGTTGGCCACCCGGGACGAGCGCCGGGTGGTCGGCCATCTCGGCCCCGACCTCCTGGGCGATGACTGGGACGCGGGTGCGGCCGGGGCGCGGCTGCGCCGGCAACCGGCGCGAGCAATCGGTGCCGCCCTGCTCGACCAGCGCAACCTGGCCGGCCTGGGCACGATCTGGACGACCGAGACCCTCTTCGCCGAACGCATCTCGCCGTGGACCCAAGTCGGGGCCCTGCCGGACGACGCGCTGGACGGTGTGCTGCAGCGCGCCCACCGCTTGCTGTCCGCCGCCGCGGGCGCGGGACACGAGCAGGCCCTCGCGGCATACGGACATGCGGGCGAGCCGTGCCCGCGCTGTGGGCGTTTGCTGCGTCAGGGACCGATCGGTGAACCGCCGGAACAGCGCACGCTGGGCTTCTGCCCCATCTGCCAGACCGGCTGAGTCGCGCCGGCAGCAGGGCGGATGGGATGGGCCGGCTCAGGCGGCGGAGGACACCACAGCCGACGGGTCGGGCACCGGCAACGGCACCGGCGCGGCCACGCCCTCTGCGGCGGCCAGTCGCCGGGACACGCTCAGCAAGGCCTCCGACATCGGCACTCCGAGCGCATCGCACACGGCTGCCAGCAGCTCCGAGGAGGCTTCCTTCTCGCCGCGCTCGATCTCCGAGAGGTAACCGAGCGACAACTGCGCGTCCTGCGCGACCTCGCGCAGGGTGCGGCCCTGCTCCCGACGGACACCGCGCAGCACATCACCGAGCTCGCGACGGAGCAGAATCATGGCGCCTCCCAGTGACATCGACGGTTGCTCATCGTGGATCCAGCTTAACGCCCGCCGCCGACAACCGTTCGGTGCGGCAGGCGGAAATGCCGGCCACCTGGTACAACCGAGGGCCGCGTGCCGACATTCCGATGTGCGGCTGCGCACAGCTGCCCACTCCGGTTCCTACCGGCCGCCCACTGCACAGTGCGCCAGCAGCTCCAGCACCCGGACCACCGTCTGCTCACGGATCGCCCCGCGGTCACCGGTCAGGTCGAGCATGCGCACCTCGTCCAGCGGCACGCCGGGCGCGTCGTCCCAGGCCACCGCGACGAACACCCGCCCGACGGGGACGTCGTCCTGCGGATCGGGCCCGGCCACACCGGTCGTGGCGATGCCGTGGGTGGCGCCCAGCAGCCGTCGTACCCCGTGCGCCATCTGGCGGGCCACCTCGGCCTGCACGGCACCGCCGGCACGCAACAGCTGGGCGTCGACGCCCAGGACGCTCGCCTTCACGTCCGTGGCGTATGACGTCACGCTGCCGCGCACCACCGCGCTGGCGCCCGGCACGGCGGTGAGCGCAGCGCACACCAGCCCTCCGGTGAGCGACTCCGCGGCGGCCACGGTGTCGCCGCGACGCGCCAGGTCGGCGATCAAGGCATCGGTCTGCATTGCGGTGTCACTCCCTTCGCCGGGCGGCGCGGCGGGCCCGCCGCTGGCGCGAACGCTCGCTGTTGCGGCGCAGCCGGATGGCCCGGAAGACGTAGTCGACACCGGTCGCGACCGTGACCGCGAGCGCGGCCAGCATCACGACCCAGGCGATCACGTCGAACCAGCCATCGATCGGCAACAGGAACAGTCCGATCGCGATCGCCTGCAGGAACGTCTTGAGCTTGCCGCCGCGGCTGGCCGGCAGCACACCGTGCTTGATCACCGACAGTCGTAGCAGCGTGATCCCGATCTCGCGCACCAGGATGACCCCGGTGACCCACCAGGGCAGTCGCCCGATGATCGAGAGGCCGATCAGGGCCATACCCATGAGGGCCTTGTCGGCGATCGGGTCCATCATCTTGCCGAAGTCGGTGACCAGCCCGCGGGACCGCGCCAGGTCGCCGTCGATGCGGTCGGTGATCGAGGCGATCGCGAAGACCAGCACCGCACCGATCCGGTAGCCCGTGTCGTGACCACCGTGCGTGAGCAGCAGCCAGCCGAAGACCGGCACCAGCACGATCCGGAACATCGTCAATGCGTTGGCGATGTTCCAGTTGCTGACACCCGTGCTCGGCGCGGACGCCGGATCGGGCATCGGCGGTGCGATGACCGGCTCGCCCGCGGCGCGGCGTCGTTCGAACTCCGCCCGTCGCCGCTCGAACTCGTCGCGCGCCTCGGCCTTGCGTCGCTCGAACTCCTCACGAGTGTGGGCGCGACGCCGGGCGGCGTCGTCCGGAGTCGGAGCACGGCGCTGCCGGCGTTCGGCGCCGGTCATACAGGCCGTGCCATCAGATCGATGCCGAGCGTGCCGGTGACCCGCGCGGTGACGATGTCGCCGATCGCGACGCCGCCAGGCTCGACCTGCAGGATCGTTTCGCCGTCGACGTCCGGGCCCTGCTGGCCGGCGCGGCCACGCACCTCCCCGTCATCGGCGTCGGCGGTGCCGTCGGACTCGACCAGCACCTCGACCGTTTCACCGATCCGGTCCGCGGCACGCTGCTCGTTCAGCTGCTCCGCCAGCGTCTGGAAGTGCGCCAACCGCGTGGCGACCTCGCGCTCGGGAAGCTTGGCGTCATACGTCTCGGCCTCGGTGCCGTCCTCGTCGGAGTAGCCGAACACGCCGACGACGTCGAGCTGTGCCTCGATCAGGAAGCTCTCCAGCGCGGCCAGGTCCGCGTCGGTCTCGCCGGGGAAGCCGACGATGACGTTGCTGCGGATGCCGGCGTATGGCGCCCGCCGACGCACCTCCTGCACCAGCTGCAGGAACGACTCGCGGTCACCGAACCGCCGCATCCGGCGCAGCAGCGGACCACTGGCGTGCTGGAACGAGATGTCGAAGTAGGGCACCACACCGGGCGTCGAGGTCATCACGTCCAGCAGGTCGGGGCGGATCTCCGCGGGCTGCAGGTAGGAGACCCGGACCCGCGAAATGCCTTCGACCGCAGTGAGTTCGGGCAGCATCGTGTCGAGCAGTCGCAGGTCGCCCAGATCCTTGCCGTAGGACGTGGAGTTCTCCGAGACCAGGAACACCTCCCGCACGTCGTGCTGTCCGAGCCACCTGGCCTCGGCGAGCACGTCGGCCGGGCGCCGGGACACGAACGCGCCGCGGAAGGAGGGAATCGCGCAGAATGCGCACCGCCGGTCGCACCCGGAGGCGATCTTCAGGGGCGCCCACGGACGGCCGTCGAGCCGGGCCCGGATGACGCGTGGCGACGATGCCGGCGAGGCGATGTCGACGTCGTCGGGCCGGCGCAGGTCACCGTGGCCGGGTGTCGCGACGTCGGAGCCTTGGCGGTCCACCGGACTGATCGGCAACAGTTTGCGACGGTCCGACGGTGTGTGGGAGGCGGGCGCGTGACCACCCAGGACCGCCCGCAAATGGCTGGACATGTCGACATACGAGTCGAATCCGAGCACCGCGTCGGCCTCGGGGAGCTGGGCGGCGAGCTGCTCGCCATACCGCTCGGCGAGGCAGCCGACCGCGACGACCGCCTGGGTGCGGCCGTGCTCCTTCAGGTCGTTCGCCTCGAGGAGGGCGTCGATCGAGTCCTTCTTGGCCTGCTCCACGAAGCCGCAGGTGTTGATGACTGCGACGTCCGCGTCGGCCGCGTCGTCCACCAGCGTCCACCCCTCGCCGGCGAGCCGGCCGGCCAGTTCTTCGGAGTCCACCTCGTTGCGAGCGCAGCCCAGAGTGACCAGAGCGACGCTGCGGGATTCCATGGACCCAACTGTATGGGACGGCCGGTGCGGCACCGCGCTTGCGTGATGTGATGGCGGGTATGGCGAACACCGACACCTCCCCCAGCCTCGACCGCGTCCGTGACCTGCTGGCGAAGCACCCGTTGATCGACGGACACAACGACCTGCCGTGGGCCGCCCGTGACCTGGTGCGCTACGACTTCGACAAGCTGGATCTGGAGGCGGGCACCGCCGACCGCACCCACACCGACATCGCCCGGCTGCGCGAAGGATGCCTGGGCGGACAGTTCTGGTCGGTCTACGTGCCGTCCAACCAGCCCGGCAGCGAGGCGGTCACCCAGACCCTGGAGCAGATCGACGCCGTGCACCAGCTGATCGGCCGCTGGCCCGAGACGTTCGGCCTGGCGCGCACCGCGGACGAGGTGGAGTCGGTCTTCGCCTCCGGCCGGATCGCATCGCTGCTCGGCGCCGAGGGCGGCCAGTCGATCGACAGCTCGCTCGCCACGCTGCGGATGCTCTACGTGCTGGGCGTGCGCTACATGACCCTGACGCACAACGACAACAACCCGTGGGCCGACTCGGCCACCGACGAGCCGGTGCACGACGGGCTCTCGCGGTTCGGCGTCGAGGTGGTGCGGGAGATGAACCGCATCGGCATGCTCGTCGATCTGTCACACGTCAGCGCCGACACGATGCGCGCGGCGCTGGCGGCCTCGGAGGCACCGGTCATCTTCAGCCACTCCTCTGCGCGGGCGGTGTGCGACTCTCCCCGCAACGCTCCCGATGACGTGCTGGAGACGTTGCGGGACAAGAACGGCGTGATCATGTCGACCTTCGTCCCGCCGTTCGTGTCGCAGGAGTGTGCCCAGTGGCGCACCGACGCCGGCGAGGCCGCGCGGGACGCGGGCGTGGCGCCCACGGATGTGACGGCGTTCCAGAAGTTCTGCGACCAGTGGGCCCAGCGGCACCCGATGCCGGTCGCCACCCTCGACGACGTGATCGCGCACTTCGTGCACATCCGCGAGGTCGCCGGCATCGACCACCTCGGCGTCGGCGGCGACTACGACGGCGTTTCGGTGCTGCCCGAGGGCATGGGCGACGTGTCGTCATACCCGAAGGTCTTCGCGGCGCTGGCCGACCTCGGCTGGTCCGACGAGGACCTGGCCAAGGTGGCCGGCGGCAACGTCCTGCGGGTGTTGCGCGACGCCGAAGCGGTCGCTCGGGACCTGCAGCAGACCCGTGGCCCCAGCGTGGCGACCATCGAGGAGCTCGACGGCTGAGCGCGGATCTCGGCTATGCCAGGGGTGCGCTCCGCCGCACTCTTGACATAGCCGCGATCGTCAGTGCCGGCCCAGCCGGAAATAGGTATGGCGAACCTGCGCCATGAAATCGGCTGGCGCCAGCCGCAGGCCCAGCACCGGGATGCGTATGACGTTCTCACCAGCGACGACCCTGTCGTTCTGGCGGAGTGCGTCGTCGATCGGGTTGAGCGCGAGCGCGTGATGCCCGCCGTCGATCTCGACGACCAGACCCACCTCGTCCCAGGCGACGTCGAGGTACAGCCGCCCCCTCGGGCCGTTGCGAATCGCCTGCCGACTGGGTGCCGGTAGCCCGGCTCGGCGCGCCATACCGGCGAAGTCCAGCTCTCCGAGCGAGTGTGCGCCGTCGGTGACGTCGCCGATGACAGCCGCCAGGAACGCATGCCGCCTCGATCTCTCGACGCCGCTCCACGCCAGCTGCAGTCGCGCCGTGGTGGTCAGCCGCTGCTGCAGGGGCAGACAGATGAGCAACGCGGCCTGCCGGTCACTCACCCCCCACTGCGCCGCGTGGATCATGGCAGGTTCCACCGCTACTCGAGGCACGCCGGACGTCGCGATCCGAACAGGACGGCGGGGCAGATGCAATCGGACGCCTTCCACGCGATGATGCCGGTTCCGCGCCGGGACGGACACGTCGATGACCGCCGGGACGAAGCCGGTCTTCCCGCTCGCGACGAGCGCGCTCGCTCCGTCCAGTCGTGCACCGGCGCCGCTCTCCCACACGGCTCGCCACCGCAGAGCAACCGCACCGAGCGCCGGTGAACCCACCGCGACGGTATGCCGACCAACCTTGAACCAGCGGCCGGCCGCGACCTCGCCTGCGTATCCCGAACCGGTCGATGCCGTGCTGCGCCAGCGCCAACCGGTGCACCACCCCACCGCACTCAGCTGCCAGTTCGGCGGCGATGACGCGGCGTTCGGCGCCATACATCAACGGACGACGGACGACGTCATGGCGGATCGGTGCGGCGCTCATCGGAGGATCCTCGCGAATTCGCAGCTGCGCCGTGACGGGCCTGTGGACAACCAGGTTCGGATCAGCTCGCGCTATGTCAGCAGTGCGTCCCACCGCACTCTTGACATAGCCGCCGTCTGCCGCCCAGCCGGCCGTCAAGAATGCGTCAAGACCCGCAAAGACGGCATCAACACGGCGGATCCGGCCGGAACACCGGCGAACGCTGGGATCCATGACCGAATATCTCGTCGCGGGCGGCATCGCGCTCGCGCTTCTGGCGTACCTCGTCTACGCCCTCGTCCGCCCGGACAAGTTCTGATGAGCGAACCGGTGAGCGGCCTGGTGACCATCGCCGTCCTGGTGGCCGCCCTCGCGCTGGTGCACGTCCCACTGGGCGATCACATGGCTCGAGTCTTCAGCAGCGACAGGGATCTCGCCGTCGAACGGCTCTTCTACCGCGTGAGCGGCGTGGATCCTCGGTCCCAGCAACGCTGGTCACGGTATGCCGTCTCGGTGCTGGCCTTCTCCGCGGTGAGCCTGGTCGCGCTGTGGGCACTGTGCACCTTCCAGGGCCGGCTGCCGCTCGACCGCGGTGCCGCCATGGACTGGCACACCGCGGTCAACACGGCGATCTCCTTCGTCACCAACACGAACTGGCAGAGCTACGCCGGTGAATCCGGCGCGAGCGTGGTGGTCCAGGCGCTGGGGCTGGCCGTGCAGAACTGCTTGTCGGCAGCCGTCGGCATCGCGGTCGCCGTCGCCCTCGTCCGCGGCCTGGTCGCCCGCCGGACCGGTGTCATCGGCAATTTCTGGGTCGATCTGACCCGCGGCACGGTGCGGATCCTGCTGCCCATCGCAGTGCTCGGCGCCGTCGTGCTCCTCGCCGGCGGCGTGGTCCAGGATCTCGCCGCGCCGCAGGTGGTCGACACCCTCGCCGGCGGCCACCAGACGATCGAATCCGGCCTGGTCTCGAGCCAGGAGGCGATCAAACTGCTCGGCACCAACGGTGGCGGCTACTTCAACGCCAACTCCGCCCATCCCTTCGAGAACCCCAACGGCTTCACCAATCTGGTCGAGATCTTCCTCATCCTGCTCATCCCGTTCTCACTGCCGCGCACCTACGGCCGACTGATCGGTGACCAGCGCCAGGGGTATGCCGTCCTCGGCTTCATGGCGTTCCTCTGGGCGGCGATGCTGACCGTGATCACCTGGGCCGAGCAGAGCGCGGCGACCGCACCGACCGGAGCGATGGAGGGCAAGGAAGTCCGCTTCGGGGTCTGGGGATCGGCACTGTTCGCCAACTCCACCACCGCCACGTCCACCGGGGCGGTCGACTCGTGGCACGAGTCCTACAGTCCCGTCGGCGGCGGTGGTGCGCTCACCAACATGCTGCTCGGCGAGATCGGCCCCGGAGGCGTCGGCTCCGGACTGTATGGCGCATTGGTCGTCGCGATCCTCGCGGTCTTCATCGCCGGCCTGATGGTCGGACGCACACCCGAGATCCTCGGAAAGGCGGTGGGCCGCAGGGAGATCACCTACGCCGCCCTCTACTCCGTCACCACTCCCGCGCTCGTCCTGCTGGGCACCGGAGCGGCCCTGCTGGTGCCGAGGGCACAGCACGCGGTCCTGGCGACCGGACCGCACGGCCTCACCGAGCTGCTCTACGCCTACGCGTCGGCAGCCGGACCCGACCCGGCCGCGTTACCTGCTGACCGATCCCGGCCAGGGTTACCGCTTCACCGGCTGACCGGCTTGCGCCGCATCGCGTGCACGATGAGCAGCACCAGTGCGGCGATCCAGCCGAACAACACGCCCCACAGGACGCCGACGTTGAGATCGGTCTGCCACACGGCCTCGGGTGAGGAACCCTGCCGGGCGATCGCGCCGGCCACCGGACGGGCCACGCCGCCGGCGATCACCGTCGTCATCCAGGCCGCGAGGAACAGCGCGAATCCCCCGTTGCCGGCCCGCGTCGACATCGCCGCCGCCATCATCAGCAGCACGGTGATGACCAACACGATCAGCACCCCGACGACGAACGCGGTGGACAGATCGCTGCCGCCGCCGGACGGCCACGGCAGCAGATCCATCCGGTAGGTCACGAACCCCGGCAGCTTGCGACTGTCGATGCTGGAGTGGTTTCGCAGGATCTGGTAGGCGCCGAACGACGTCGCCACCGCGATGAGCGTCGCCACCACCGCGCCGACGATGGCGGCCGGGAAACCGCCGGATCCACGGTCCGCCGGCAGCATCGGTGCGCCGTATGCCGGCGGTCGTTGCTGCGCCGGCGCCGGCCGATAGCCGCCGGACGGCGGGGCGTAACCACCGCCCGCGGGCGGATAACTCCCGGAGGCACGCGCGTCACGTGCCGCCGGTGGGGCGTCGAAGACCGCCGTGTCGTCGCTACGGCCCGCGTCCCGGGCCGGCCCGATCGATCCGGCCGCCGGTGGACGGTAGGGGTCCTCGCGGCGGATCTCCTGGGTGCGGTCGTCCACGTCATGGGGACGACGGTTGCTGTCTCTGGTGTCGTCGTGGTCGCTCGAGTGGTCGCTCACTTCGCCCTCCGCGGGTTCGGGGTCATCCGGCTGCCGTGGGAACCGCGCCCGTGATCAGTCGCGCCGATCCGTCAACTGCCACGCGTCCTCGCTCTCCCCGGAGTCCCCGGAGACGCCGTCGGCCGCCGCGTCGTACGGCTGCTCGGCCACGGGCGGGTCCTCACCGCGCAACAGCGCCAGCGTCGTCGGCAGGTCGTCCGGCTTGACCAGCACGTCACGGGCCTTGGAACCCTCCGAGGGACCCACGATGCCGCGGCTCTCCATCAGGTCCATCAACCGGCCCGCCTTGGCGAAGCCGACGCGCAGCTTGCGCTGCAGCATCGAGGTCGAACCGAACTGGCTGTTGACCACCAGCTCGGCCGCCTGCAGCAGCAGGTCGAGGTCGTCGCCGATGTCCTCGTCGATCTCCTTCTTCGGTGCCGTCACCTGCACGTCGTCGCGGTAAACCGGCTTCAGCTGCTGCTTGACGTGCGAAACCACTTCCTGCACTTCGGTTTCGGTGACCCAGGCACCCTGCACGCGCATCGGCTTGGAGGCACCCATGGGCAGGAAGAGCGCGTCGCCCTGGCCGATGAGCTTCTCGGCGCCGGGCTGGTCCAGCACGACGCGGGAGTCGGCCAGCGAGGAGGTCGCGAACGCCATACGCGACGGCACGTTGGCCTTGATCAGACCAGTGACGACGTCGACCGAGGGGCGCTGCGTGGCCAGCACCAGGTGGATGCCGGCGGCACGTGCGAGCTGGGTGATGCGCACGATCGACTCCTCGACGTCGCGCGGCGCCACCATCATCAGGTCGGCGAGCTCGTCGACGATCACCAGCAGGTAGGGGTAGGTCTGCATGACGCGTTCCGAACCTGGCGGCGGCGACACCTTCCCGGCCCGGACGGCCTTGTTGAAGTCGTCGATGTGCTTGAAGCCGAAGGCGGCCAGGTCGTCATACCGGGTGTCCATCTCGCGGACGACCCACTGCAGTGCCTCGGCGGCCTTCTTCGGGTTGGTGATGATCGGGGTGATCAGGTGCGGGATGCCTTCGTATGCCGTGAGTTCGACCCGCTTGGGGTCGACCAGCACCATGCGGACCTCGTCCGGGGTGGACCGCATCATGATCGAGGTGATCATCGAGTTGACGAACGAGGACTTGCCGGCGCCGGTCGCACCCGCGACGAGCAGGTGCGGCATCTTCGCCAGGTTGGCGATGACGTAGCCGCCCTCGACGTCCTTGCCGACGCCCATCACCATCGGGTGGTCGTTGCCGCGGGCCGCACCGCTCCGCAGCACGTCACCGAGGCTGACCTTCTCGCGGTCGGTGTTGGGGATCTCGATGCCGATCGCGGACTTGCCGGGGATCGGCGAGAGGATCCGCACGTCCGCGGAGGCCACGGCATACGCGATGTTCTTGGACAGTGCGGTGACCCGCTCCACCTTGGTGCCCTGGCCGAGCTCCACCTCGTAGCGCGTGACCGTCGGCCCTCGGCTGAAGCCGGTGACCTGGGCGTCGACGTCGAAGGAGTTCATCGTGTCGGTCAGCGCTTCGACCACTCGGTCGTTGGCGGCCGACCGCGCCTTGGGTGGGGTGCCGGGCTTGAGCAGGTCGTTCGCGGGCAGCGTGTAGGTGACGTCCCCGGCCAGCTGGAGCTGCTCGACCCGCTGGGGCAGCGGCGTGGTGGGCGGCGCCTGCAGCGGCGGGCTCATCGCGATCGACTCCGGCGGCGTGCCGGTGGTGCCGGGCAACGGCATCGCCCGGTCGGTGCCGGCCGGCTTGCCGGCGCCCTTGGCCGGCTGCTTCTCGTCGACGTCGTAGACCTCGTCGCTGCCCGGGTCCTTCTCACCGGGGCGCAGGACGCGGCCGCTCTTGGTCCGCCGCGGCGCGACCGTGGCGGCCTGCTCGAAGGCCTCGTCGCCGTCCAGGCTCGGGTCGTGCTCGCCGTCCGCCGCCACCTTGCGGCGGCGCTTGCGTTTGCCACCGTCGATCTTGTCACCGTGCAGGTCCTGGGCGACCGCGTCGACCGGCTGGTCGTCGTCATACGACCCGCCGTGCTCGAAGAGCCGGGCGCGCAGCGTCGCCAGACGCTCGGGGATCATCGTCACCGGAGTCGCGGTCATCACCAGCACGCTGAACAGCCCGAGGATCAGCAGCAGCGCCATCGCGCCGGCCGTGTGCACGGCGGCCACCAGCGGACTGCTCGCGAGGAAGCCGATGATGCCGCCCGCCCCGCGCAGGGCGTCGGTTTCGCTCGGTTGGGGAATGCCCTTGGCGATGCTGGTGCCGCCACAGACGGCGATGGCGAAGAGCGCGAGACCGACCATCACGCGGTTGGTGGCCTGGTCGCCGCGCGGTGAGCGCATCAGGTGCACGCCGATGAGCACGAGCACGAGCGGCATCACCAGCGCGCCGAGTCCGAACGTCCCGGCGACGATCGCGTGTATGACGTCACCGGCCGCACCGGTCAGCCCCCACCACTCGCGGGCGGCGATGACGACGGCCGCGGCCAGCAGGGCGAAGCCGAGACCGTCGCGCCGCAGTTCCGGCTCGAGGTCACGGGCGGAATGACCGACCCGGCGCGCCGCGCCACCGGCGACGTGGGCGACGCCCATCCAGGTCCCGCGGGCGGCGCGCAACGGCAGCGGCAGCCCGCCGCCGGACGGCTTCCCCCCGGCCCGCGCCTTCGCACCGGTGGCCTTCTTGGCCGGCGGGCGCGTCGAAGTGCGGCCCGACGCGGGGCGCGACCGGGCGCCGGACCCGGATTTGCTCCGGGTCGCGCGCGCGGTCGTGGTCGACGAGGACGGACGGGTAGCCACGAAAACACCGTACGCGACAGCCCCATGAGCCCCATGCGAAACACGCCGCGCACGAGGCAGCGGCCTTCCCACTCCTCGGACGGCGTTGGCGCGTTCGTCGGCCGTCCGGCTAGATTGGCCCGCAGGTCATGAGTCTCAGCGTCAAGCCCCGGCTTGCTGAGCGGCAACCCTCCACCGCGGTGGGGTGCTCCGGGTGACGACCGGGCCGACGCGACAACGCGTCGGCAAGCGCGGATCGGCTCTGCATTCCCCGTCGATCCCTGATCGGCGAGGAGCAAGCCGTTGAGCATCACCATCGACCCCCAGCAGGACACCACACCGCGCCGGCTCGGCATACCGCGTGTTTCCTCACCGGAGCCGCGACGCGTCGCGGACGGTCTGCCGAAGACGGTGTCGGCCGACCTGGGCGTGCCCACGATCCACCGGACCGTCACCGACTACGCCAACTTCGACCATGGCGCCACGACGCCGGCCCTGGTCGCCGTGGCCGATGCCGCCCAGCAGGTGCAGCGTCGTTACGGCTCGGTGCACCGGGGCGCCGGGTACGCCAGCCGGGTCACCACCGGCTGGTTCGAGGCCGCCCGCGCCGAGGTCGGCGAGTTCGTGGCGGCGCGACCCGGCGACGAGGTCGTCTTCACCCGCAACACCACCGATGCGCTGCGGCTGCTCGCGCACTGCCTGCCGGCGGACACCCAGGTGTTCGCGTGGGAGTCGGCCCACCACGCCGCCCTGCTGCCCTGGCCGGCCGACCGCACCACCCGCCTGCCGGTCCCGGCCAGCGCCGCACACGCGGTGCAGTTGCTGGAGGCGGCCCTGCGGCGATCCGGCGCCCAGCACGCCCTCGTCGTCGTCACCGGCGCCTGCAACGTCACCGGGGAGATCTGGCCGGTGACCGAACTCGCAGCCGTAGCACGTCGGTTCGGGGCGCGTACGGTGCTGGACGCCGCACAGTACGCACCGCACGTGAGCATCGACCTCGCTGCCCTCGACATCGACTGGGTCGCCTTCTCCGGCCACAAGCTCTACGCCCCGTACGGCGCCGGTGTGCTCGCGGGCCGCAGCGACTGGCTGGACGCCGCCGAGCCCTACCTGCCCGCCGGCGGAGCGACGGCGCGGGTGGCGCACGACCACACCCGCTGGCAGACCGGCCCGGCGCGCCACGAGGGCGGCACGCCCAACGCCGTGGGCGCCATCGCGATCGCAGCGTCCTGCGCCACGCTGCGCAGTCACCGGGCCACGGTCGAGGCGCACGAGGCCCACCTCTACGCGCGACTGCACGGCGGGCTGGCCGCGACCGACGGCGTCCGCATCGTGCAGGTGCTCGGCGACCGGCCCAATGTGGGCGTGGTCACCTTCACGATCGACGGCTACGACCCGTCGCTGGTCTCGCAGGTGCTGGCCGACGAGCACGCCATCGCCGTGCGCGACGGCCGGTTCTGCGCCCACCTGCTATGCGACGCCGTGGTCGGCGCGGACGCGACCGCGGTGCGCGCCAGCCTCGGGCTGGCCACGACCGGCGAACACGTCGACCGGCTCGTCGCTGCCGTGCGTCAGCTGGTCGAGCACGGGCCGTCGCTGTCCTACGTCCACACCGACGAGGGCTGGTCGGCTCCTGCCGACCCGCGGGACGTCAGCGAGCCACTCCCCTGGTAGCCGGCGTGCCGCGGGGTCGATCCACCCGCAGCCGCGCCCAGTAGCCCAGGTGGTCGGTGCCGGCGATGGCCACCGTGCCGTCGGAGACGACGCCGAAACCACGCGTGAGCACATGGTCCAGCTGGATGAACGGTGGCACCCGTTTGCCGTGCGGCCAGGTCCGCCGCCACCCGGACCCGGTGGCCCGGCTGGTGTCGGTGAGGCCGTCGGTCAGCTGGCGGAAGGCCGGCATCGCGGACGACGCGTTGAAGTCCCCGGCCAGCACGAGCGGCTGACCGGCGGGCAGCGCGTGGCGCCATACGGACAGGGCGCGCAGCGCCGCGTGCCAGTCGTCGACGATGTCCGGCAGCGGGGCCGGCGTGTGCACCGCCCGGAGTCGGAAGTCGCCGGCCGCCGTCGTCACCCGCACGTCGGGGCTGCTGGGGAACCGGCCGCCCGGATGTTCGGCGACGGGCGCGAGCCGGTGGACGCTGCGCACCACGGTCCCCCGGATGCCCGGCGCGGCCCGACCCGCCTGGTGCGGCAAGACATCGTCGAGCCCGTGGCGCCGCAGCGCCGCGAGTTCCGGTGCCGTGCACTCCTCCAGCACCAGCGTGTCGACGTGCTGGTTGCGTGCCGCTGCCACGACCTGTGCCGGATCACCGTGACCGAATTCGAGGTTGATGGTCATGACGACCTCGTCGTGTGCGCTCGCCGCCACCGTGTCACTGCGCAATGAGAGCAACCCCAGGCCGGCAGGAGTCACGGCGACCAGCAGCGCCACGAGCGCCAGCCAGCGGTGCCCCAGGGCCGCCGTCAGGACGAACAGGACGACCGCGGCCATGCCGAAGAGCGGGAACAGCGCCTGGACCAGCGGCACCAGCCAGGTGACGTCCAGCCAGCGAACGAACACGCCCGCCGCGACGAGCACCTGGACCGCGGCGAGCGACCACCACCCGACCGTGTGTGCCTCCCGTCGCCGGGTGCGATGCCGGTCCGGATGCCGGCGCCCACGCCGGCCCGAACGCCAGGTCCGGCGGGTCGGCGCAGCGGCGGCAGGGCCCGAATGTGACACCCCGGCATTGTCACCCACCCGCGGCACACCCGGGTGCTGTTACCACTGGGACTGGAGTGATGCAAGCAACACGATGCGTGTGACTCCGGCGACACTTCTCAAAAAAGTCACGAAATGGTCACGGTTCGACTTGGAAATCGCCTCGCGACCACGTACCTTCGACGATCGGTGGTTGAAATTTCGTCCCCCTGGCGAAGCAACATCCATCGACGGAGAGTGCAACCCGGCACGACTCCGCCATTTGCCTGTGGTCCGCTGCGCACAACCTCGTTGAGCGGCCACCACGATCCGGGATGGTCCCGGAGGCACAACGAGGATGGGGAACCCATTTCGGCCGCGACGCGGTCTTGGGGTGAGAGCAGGCCGACAACCTGCCGGGCACCTGACAGCCCGACCCGACAGCTAACCCCGTATGCGCACGTCAGGAGAGGAATCAATGAACCTCAGCAAGAACCTCAACAGCAAGACCCGCGTCGTCGGCATCGGGGTTGCCGCCGCCGCAGCCCTCGCCGCCGCCGGCGTCGCCACCGCTGGTGACGCTCACGCCGCGTCGGTCTCCACCTGGGACCGCGTCGCCGCCTGTGAGAGCGGTGGCAACTGGGCCATCAACACCGGCAACGGTTTCTACGGTGGCCTGCAGTTCACCCACTCGACCTGGATCGCCTTCGGCGGTGGCGCCTACGCCTCCAACGCCAACCTGGCGAGCAAGTCGGCCCAGATCACGATCGCCGAGAAGGTGCTCGCCTCACAGGGTCCCGGCGCCTGGCCGGTCTGCTCCGTGCGCGCGGGTCTGACCCGTGGCGGCGGCTCGCCGAACGTCAACCCGGCGCCAGCTCCCCAGGCCGCACCGCAGAAGACCTACACCGCGCCGAAGAAGACCTACACGGCTCCGAAGGTGTCGCGTTCCGCCGAGCGCGCCCAGGCTCCGACGAAGTCCTACTCCGCGCCGAAGAAGGTCGACTCCGCGCCGAAGGTCGCCCTCTCGGGCAAGACCTTCACCGTGAAGTCCGGCGACACCCTGAGCAAGCTCGCACAGAGCTACCACGTCAAGGGTGGCTGGCAGGCGCTGTTCTCGGCCAACAAGGGCACCGTGAACGACCCCAACCTGATCTTCGTCGGCCAGCACCTCAACCTGCCGGCTTGATCTGATCAGCCGATGATCACCGTCCCCGTGCGGTGATCATCGACCGAAGGCCCCGGTCCACGTCATGTGGACCGGGGCCTTCGTCGTCTGTCGACTCCGTCGCTGGCTCATCGAGAGATGAGTTGTTGTCGTCATGAGCGCGTCACCACGACGACAACTGCTCTCTCGGCGATGGTGGACGTATGCCGAACGCCGACGCCGCCGCCGAGCCGGAGTTCCGAAGAGCCACCACCCAGCGCGACTAAGTCCCTACTGTCGCGAGTTTGTCGCCGGAAGCGGCCGATTCGAGCGAGAAACTCGCGACAGTAGCGGGATACTCGGTGTGACCTACGCGTCGATGACGATCGGGATGATCATCGGGCGCCGGCGCAGCTTGCCTCCGACGAAACCGCCCACGGCGCGCCGGATGACCTGCTGCAGCTGGTAGGTGTCGCTGATGCCCTTCTGGCGGGCCTCCTCCAAGGCCGCCTCCAGCTTGGGGCGCACCTTGTCGAAGACGTCGTCGTCCTCGGCGAAGCCGCGGGTCTGGATCTCCGGGCCACTGACGATCTTGCCGGTGTCGGCGTCGCGCACCACGATGATCGTCACGAAGCCCTCGTCGCGCAGGATGCGGCGGTCCTTCAGCATCGTCTCGTCGGTGGTCCCGACGAGGGAGCCGTCGACATACACGTAGCCGCAGGGCACGGCGCCCACGATGCGCGCGCGGCCGTCGACCAGGTCGACCACGACGCCGTCCTCGGCGAGCAGCACGCGTTCGGCGGGCACTCCGGTGGCGACGGCGAGCTCGCCGTTGGCGACCAGGTGCCGCCATTCGCCGTGGATCGGCATGACGTTGCGGGGCCGGACGATGTTGTAGCAGTAGAGCAACTCGCCGGCGCTGGCGTGGCCCGAGACGTGGACCAACGCGTTCCCCTTGTGTATGACGCTGGCGCCGCGGCGCATCAGGCCGTTGATGACCCGGTAGACGGCGTTCTCGTTGCCCGGGATGAGGGAGGACGCCATCAGCACGGTGTCGCCGGTGCCGATGTCGATGGTGTTGTGGTCGCCGTTCGCCATCCGGGACAGCGCTGCCATCGGCTCGCCCTGTGACCCGGTCGAGACGAGCACGATCTGGTTGTCGGCGAAGTTGTCGATCTTCTTCAGGTCGACCAGGACGCCGTCGGGCACGTGCAGGTAGCCCAGGTCGGCCGCGATGCCCATGTTGCGCAGCATCGACCGGCCCACGAACGCCACCTTCCGGCCATGGGTCGCCGCGGCGTCGAGCACCTGCTGCACGCGGTGCACGTGCGAGGAGAAGCACGCGACGATGATCCGGCGCTCGGCGTGCTGGAAGACTCGCTCGATCGCCGGGGCGATGTTGCGTTCCGGTGTGGTGAACCCGGGCACCTCGGCGTTGGTGGAGTCGGTCAGGAAGAGGTCGACACCCTCCTCCCCCGCACGGGCGAAAGCGCGCAGGTCGGTGATCCGGCGGTCCAGCGGTAGCTGGTCCATCTTGAAGTCGCCGGTGATCAACAGGTTGCCGCCGCCGGTGCGGATGAAGACCGCGAGCGCGTCGGGGATGGAGTGGTTGACCGCGATGAAGTCGCAGTCGAACGGCCCGATCTTCTCGTTGCCGCCCTCCTTCACCGCCAGCGTGTATGGCGTGATCCGGTGTTCCTTCAGCTTGGCCTCGACCAGCGCCAGGGTCAGCGTCGATCCGACCAGGGGGATGTCGGGCTTGAGGCGCAGCAGGTAGGGGACGGCCCCGATGTGGTCCTCGTGGCCGTGGGTCAACACGATCGCGTCGATGTCGTCCAGCCGGTCCCGGATGTATTCGAAGTCGGGCAGGATCAGGTCGACGCCGGGGTGGTCCTCGGGGAACAGTACGCCGCAGTCCACGACGAGCAGCCGGCCGTCATACTCCACGACCGTCATGTTGCGGCCGACCTCGCCGAGTCCGCCGAGCGGGACTACCCGGACACCGCCCTGGGGCAGTGCGGGGGGTTCTTCGAGTTCGGGATGGGGATGGCTCACATCAGTCCTTGTGCGGTCAGGGCATCGCGCAGGATCGCGCGATGTTCTTGCGGTGCCGGCACCAGTGGGAGCCGGCAGAAGTCGGAGTCGATCACGCCCATGAGGCGCAGGGCGGCCTTGGCCTGAATGGTGCCCTGGGTGACGTTCATGACGGCGGCGACCAGCGGCACCAGGCCGTGGTTGATCTCGCGCGCGGCCGCCAGGTCGCCCGCGGTGACCGCGCGCAGCAGCGACACGAGCCGGGCGCTGGCGACGTTGCCGACCGTGCTCACCATGCCGGTCGCGCCGAGGGCCAGCCAGGGCAGGTTGAGGGCGTCGTCGCCGGAATACCAGAGCAGGCCGGTCTCGCGCATCAGCGGCGCGCTCGTGGCCAGGTCGCCCTTGGCGTCCTTGAGCGCCCGGATGCCCGGCACCTCGGCCAACGCGCGAATGGTGTCGGGCGCCAGTGCGGTGCCGGTGCGGCCGGGTATGTCGTAAGCCATCGCCGGCAGGTCGGTCGCCGCCGCGACCGTGCGGTAGTGCTCGAGCACCCCGGCCTGCGGCGGGCGGTTGTAGTAGGGGGTGACGATGAGCGCGGCCCGGGCGCCGGCCGCGGCGAGGTTGCGCGCGGCGGCCACGGAGTGCGCGGTGTCGTTGGTGCCGACGCCGGCGATGACGATCGCGCGATCACCGACCGCCTCGGCGACCGCGCGCACCACGTCGACGTTCTCCTGGTCGGTGGTGGTCGCGGACTCGCCGGTGGTGCCGTTGACGAGGATGCCGTCGTTGCCCTGGTCGACGAGGTATGCCGCCAACCGCTGGGCCCCGTCGAGATCGAGCCCACCGTCGTCGTGCATGGGCGTGACCATCGCGGTGATCATCGTGCCGAAGGGGTTACCGGAGGGCTGCGTCATGGCGTCCAGGCTAGCGGCGACCGCGGGCCGCGTGCCGTCGCCTTCCGCGTGCCGAACAGCGCCGCCCCGGTGAATGACTGATCGCGTCGTCACCCGCTCGGGGGTCCGGGTGACGACGCGGTCAACGGGTACATCGGGGGCCGCCGGAAAGTGTTACACGCACCCAATGTGATCTAGGTCACATTGGGTGCGTGCGGCCGGATCGCCCTGTCGGGCCCCGCTGATAGCGTCTGCTCCCGTGAAGCAGTACCTCGACCTCCTCGCTCGGGTCATCTCCGAAGGCACTCGCAAGCAGGACCGCACCTGCACCGGCACCTTGTCGGTGTTCGGGCACCAGATGCGCTTCGACCTGACCGCCGGCTTCCCGGCCCTGACCACCAAGAAGCTGCATCTTCGCTCGATCATCGGTGAACTGCTGTGGTTCCTGCGCGGCGACACCAACGTGCAGTGGCTGCACGACCGCAAGATCTCCATCTGGGACGAGTGGGCCGACGACAACGGTGACCTCGGACCGATCTACGGCCACCAGTGGCGGTCGTGGCCGACGCCCGACGGCGGGTCCATCGATCAGATCCACCGGCTGATTGAGGGATTGCGCACCAACCCCGACTCGCGCCGGCACATCGTCTCGGCCTGGAACGTCGCGGATGTCGACGACATGGCGCTGCCGCCGTGCCACACGATGTTCCAGTTCTACGTCGGCGGACCCACCGAGGACGGCCGCCGTTCGTTGTCGTGCCAGCTCTACCAGCGGTCGGCCGACATCTTCCTCGGCGTGCCGTTCAACATCGCGTCCTACGCGCTGTTGACCGCGATGGTCGCCCAGGTGACCGACCTGGTAGCCGGCGAATTCGTGCACACCATGGGTGATGCGCACCTCTACCTCAATCATCTGGACCAGGCGCGGCTCCAGCTGACCCGCGAGCCCGGTCCGCTGCCGACCTTGCGGCTCAACCCGCAGATCCGCGAGATCGACGCCTTCGACCTGCCGGACATCGCCCTCGACGGCTACGTCGCGGCGCCCACGATCAAGGCCCCGATCGCGGTATGAGCACCGAGGACCCCGCATGACGATCAGCTTCATCGCCGCCGTCGCGCGCAACGGCGTCGTCGGGCGCGACGGCACCATGCCGTGGCGGGTCCCGGGCGAGCAGAAGGGCTTCAAGGCCGCGACCATGGGTCATCCGATGGTGATGGGGCGGCGCACCTTCGAGTCGCACGGCCTGTTGCCGGGCCGGCGGCACATCGTGCTGACCCGTGACCCCGACTGGTCAGCGGACGGTGTCGAGGTCGCGCACAGCGTCGACCAGGCGCTCTTCCTGGCCGGCGACGAGGACTTCTTCGTCACCGGCGGCGCACAGGTGTGGGAGCTGTTCGCGCCCTACGTCGACCGGATGCTGATCTCCGAGATCCCGCTGGATCCCGAGGGCGACACGGTGTTTCCCGGCTGGCCGCTCACCGACTCCCCGATCTGGCACGAGGTGTCCCGCGAGCCGCACGACGGCTGGACCGTGGTGACCTACGAGCGCCGCAGACCCCGAGCACAGGTGGACGTCGGCCCGCGCATCGCCGGCTCCGCGCAGGCCGGCGCGACCGAGATCAAGGCCGGAGCCAGTTGCGCCGTCGGCGACGCAGGCCGGTTGCTGCTGACCCGCCGCGAGGACAACGGGCTGTGGTGTCTGCCGGGCGGCGGGGTCGAGGTCGGCGAGACCTGGTCGGAGGCCGCGGTGCGGGAGACGCGGGAGGAGACCGGACTGCACGTCGCCGTCGACGGGGTGCTGGCGGCATACAGCAACCCCGACGTGGTGATCGTCTACCCGGACGGTCGTCGACGGGCCATCTTCGGCGTGTGCTTCCGCGCGCACGTCGTCGCGGGCGCCCCCGGCGTCTCCGACGAGGTCACCGAGTCGGCGTGGTTCACCCAGGACGAAGCGGCTCGTCTGCCGATCATCCCGGCGCACCGGCCGCTGGTGCGGGCGTTCTTCGAGCAGGACCCCGGCCGCACGACCTTCGACTGACCGCCCGCGACCTCGAGGCCGCGGGCGGCACACCTTCAGTCGGCCGGCGCCGGCACCGGCTCCTGGAAGAACTCCTCGTGGTGCACGCTCGCCGGTTCGGCGCCCTCGCCGACGATCGTCGTGCGCACGTCGTGGACCAGGCCGATCGGTCCGCACAGGAACCACTCGTCCACCTCGGGCACGGCCACCCCCGTGCGCCGCAGGATCTGCCGCACCTTGGCGCCGTCGATGCGCCCGGTCAGCAGCGGGTCCCGGGCGCCGGAGCTGTCCCGAGAGAAGACCTCGATGAGGTCGAAGCGAGCGGCACAGTGCTCCGCCAACGACTCCAACTCGGCACGGAACATCGTGCTGTCCGGTGTGCGGTTGCCGAAGATCAGCGTCACCTGGGTGCCCGGCTCCTCCTCCAGCACGGTGCGGACCAGCGAGATGACCGGGGTGATCCCGGATCCGGCGGCGATCGCCACGATCTCGCGCTCGGTGTCGACCGTCGGACACACGAAGTCGCCCAACGGGGCGAGCACCTCGATGCGGTCCCCCGGCCGGACCACCCGGTTCAGCCACACCGACATCGCGCCCCCGTCGACCTCCTGGGACGCGATGCGCAACCGGCCGGTCCCGGCCGCCTGTGCACGCGACATACAGATCGAATAGGAACGGCGCACGTCCGTGCCGCCGATCGTGGCCCGCAGCGTCAGGTGCTGGCCCGGCTCGAAGCGGAAGGTCTCGCGCAGTTCGTCGGGTATGTCGAACGACACCGCCACGGCACGGTCGGTCAGGCGCTCCACCGCCGCCACGGTGAGCGGGTGGAACTGCGGGCGGCGATGTCGCACGCCGGAGGACTTCAGCAGACTCACAACGCATGGCAGTTTCGCAGACCGGCGCGATCGGTGCGAGCGCGGCCGCACGGTCCCGGGCGCGCCCGCGTCGGCGGGGATGAAAAGCTGGCCCGATGAACTCCCCCACCAGCGACACCGGGGTCCGCACCGCCCGCGCGAACGACGTCCCCGCGGTCGCCCACGTGCAGGCAGCCGTATGGCGCGACACCTACGGCCCGCTGGTCGACGCCGACGTCGCGGCCGCGTTCACCCCGGCGGCCTTCGAGCCCGCCTGGCGCGAGTCCCTGCGCAACCCGCCGAGCCCGCGGCACCGGCTGCTGGTCGCGACCGAGGGCGCGGCCGTCGTCGGCTTCGTCGCGATCGGCCCCGCCGACAACACCGATCCGGCGACCGGCGAGATCTACACGCTGGGCGTGCGCCCCGAGCACCGCCGTGCCGGCAACGGCTCCCGCCTGCTCAATGCCGCCGTGGACACCTTGCGCGCCGGTGACTTCGGCGCGCTGACGATGTGGTTGCTGGCCGACGACGACCAGACGCGAGCGTTCCTGTCGGCCGCCGGCCTGCGGCCGGACGGCGCCTGGCGCGACCGGGTCGTCGCGGCCGACGGTCGCACCGCCCGCGAGATACGTCTCACCGCCTCGCTCACCGACTCCGACGCTGTCTCCGACGCTGCCTCTGACTCCGAGGGACGCACCCCGCACGGAACCGACGCCCCATGAGCACGGTGGGGCCCGACCGTGCCGCCGGCACATCCGAGGCGCCGACTGATGTGGCCCGAACCGTTGCCCGCAAAGGGATCTGGGTCGGCGTCGCGACCGGCGCCTACGGCATCAGCTACGGCGCCCTGGCCGTCGCCGCCGGCCTCAGCTTCTGGCAGGCGGTCGCCCTCTCCCTGCTGCTGTTCAGCGGTGGATCGCAATTCGCGCTCGTCGGGGTGATCGGCGCCGGCGGCTCCGGCGCGAGCGCGATCGGCACCTCGACGCTGCTCGGTCTGCGCAACGGCTTCTACGGCCTGCAGGTGAGCACGCTGCTGCAGGCGACCGGCTGGCGCCGGGCGCTGGCCGCCCACCTGACGATCGACGAATCCACTGCCGTCTCGATCACCCAATCCGACCGAGCGTTGTCGCGGATCGGATTCTGGTGGACGGGGTTGTCGGTCTTCGTGCTGTGGGGACTGATGTCCGCGGTCGGTGCCGCGCTCGGCAACGCCATGGGCGACCCCGCCCGCTACGGCCTGGACGCCGCGGCACCCGCTGCGTTCTGCGCCCTGGTCTGGTCCCGTCTGCGGACCCGCCGCTCCCAGCTGGTCGCCGTCGCCGCGGGACTCATCGCTCTGCTGGTCGCACCGCACACCGCGTCCGGCATACCGGTGCTGGTCGCCGCGCTGGCCGCCGTGGCCGCCGGTCTCCTGCCGGATCGGACCGTCACCACGGCACAGGAAATATGAATCTCTGGACCACCGTGCTGCTGGCCAGCGCGCTCTCCTTCGCCACCAAGTTCGCCGGGTATGTCGTGCCCCAGCGGGTGCTGGACCATCCGTTGACCGACCGGGTGATGCACTACCTGCCGGTGGCGCTGCTGGCGGCGTTGATCGCGGTGCAGACCTTCACCACGGGCCACGGGTCGCTCACCGTCGACGCACGCGCCGCCGGGCTGACGGTCGCCATCGTGTGCCTGCTACTGCGCGCGCCCTTCCTGGTCGTGGTCGTGGCCGCAGCAGCCACCGCCGCCCTGCTGCGGGCTGCCGGCGTCGGCTGACGATCTACGGTGGAGTCGTGACGAAACCCTCCGCGACGCAGCCCTGCTGGATCGACCTCGACGGCGTGGTCAACATGCGCGACCTCGGCGGCCTGCCGACCTCCGACGGTCGCGCCGTGCAACCCCACCGCCTGGTCCGCTCGGACAATCTGCAGGATCTGACCGAGCACGACATACAGGTGCTGGTGCAGGACCACCAGGTCACCGACATCGTCGACCTGCGCAGCGACGTCGAGCTGCGGATCACCGGTCCCGGACCGTTGCAGGCGCTGGACACCGTTGCGCACCATCACCATTCGCTCTTCCCCGACGACAAGGACATCGACACGCGCGACGTGCTGGTGCTCCCCTGGCACAACGCCGAGGAGCCGCAGCGCAACGACAACCCGCGCGCGAGTCACTACCTCGGCTACCTGGACCGGCGCCCGGACTCGGTGTCCGCGGCGTTGGACGTCATCGCGACCAGCGAGGGCGCGACCGTGGTGCACTGTGCCGCCGGCAAGGACCGCACCGGCACGGTGGTGGCGATGGCACTGTCGGTCGCCGAGGTGCCCCGGGAAGCGATCATCGCCGACTACGCGGCCAGCACCGAACGCACCGAACGCATCGTGCGGCGGCTGGAGAAACTGCCCGGCTACGCCGACAATCTGCGTGACGTGCCGATGACCGCGCACCATTCACGGCCGGACACCATCGAGCATGTGCTGGAGGCGATCGACGCGGAGTACGGCTCGGTCGCCGGGTGGCTGCGGTCGGTCGGCTGGTCCGAGGCCCAACTCGACCAGCTGCGCGCCAAACTCACCGACTGACGTTTTCCTCCCCGCGGTCGGAACTCACCGAATGACGCTCCCACGCCGAGCGACGGCCCGGGCGCGCACCACGTCCAGGAATCGGCCGAAGAACGCCTGCCAGGTCTGCTCCAGCTCCGCGCCGCGCTCCTGGGCGACGCGCTTGACGTCCGCGGGATCGAAGCCGAGCGTGCGCAGGTTGTTTTCGTCCCAGGTGGCGACCCGTTCGGCGCTGGACTCCGGGTGCCACTGGGTGGCCCACGCGGCGTCGCCCAGCCGGAAGGCCTGGTGCCGGCACCGTTCGCTCGACATCAGCAACCGGGCATCGTCCGGCAGCTCGGTGATCTGGTCCCGGTGACTCTCGATGCCGACCGTGGGATGACCCGAAAGCGGTTGGAACAGAACGTCATCGGCCGCGTCAGCCTGCGGCATCAGGCGGGTGACGCCCTTCTCCGGCATACCGTAGTCGCCCTCGACGCGGCCTCCGCCGACGTGCGCCAGCAGTTGCGCACCCAGGCAGATGCCCAGCACCGGGACTCGGTGGTCCAGGCAGTCGCGGACGAGGGCCCGCTCGGCGGGCAGCCAGGGCTTGCGGTCGTCGGCGTCGGGCAGGAAGCCCCCGCCAAGCAGCACGACCGCGTCCAGTCCGTCGGCGCGGCGCGGCACGGCCTCGCCTTCGTCGGCCTTGATCAGGTCGACGGCGACACCCGCGGCGGCCGCCCAGTCGGGGATCCGGCCGGGGCCGCTGTCGACGTCATTGCGGATCACAGTCACGATCGCGGTGTTCATGTCAGTCCAGTCCGAGGAAGTGCTCGAGTCCGACGGTGAGACCCGGGTGGTCGGGTATGGCGCGCACCCCGGCCAGCACGCCGGGCATGAAACTCGCCCGGTCGAACGAGTCGTGCCGGATCGTCAGCGCCTCGCCCTCACCGCCGAACGACACCTCCTGGTGCGCGACGCGACCACGCAGCCGCTGCGCGTGCACCCGGATGCCGTCGATCTGTGCGCCGCGGGCGCCGTCGGGGTCGCTCGCGGTGGCGTCGGGCACCGGGCCGAGCCCCGCGTCCGCGCGCGCCCGGGCGATCAGCCCCGCGGTGCGCGCGGCGGTCCCCGAGGGCGCGTCCACCTTCGCCGGGTGGTGGGTCTCCACGATCTCCACGGACTCGTAGAAGCGCGCGGCCTGCTGCGCGAAGGACATCATCAGCAGCGCGCCGATCGCGAAGTTCGGCGCGATCAGCACACCGACCGAATCATGCTCTGCCAGCTGCTCTTCCAGCTTCTCCAGGCGCTCGGCGGTCCAGCCGGTGGTGCCGACGACGGCGTGTATGCCGTGCTCGACGCAATGGGCGACGTTGGCGGGTGAGGAGTCCGGGACGGTGAAGTCGACCGCGACCTGTGCGCCGCCGAGGTCCCCGAGCGCGTCGCCGGCGTCATACCGGCCGACGAGCGTCAAGTCGGCGGCGTTCTCGATCGCGGCACAGGCGGCGCTGCCCATGCGTCCGGCGGCTCCGATGACGGCAACGGCTGTCGATGTGGTCACCCCGTCAGGCTAGACGTTCGAGGCGCCCCGCCCGGGCGGCGTCCGGGCAACGGATCATCCCGAGGACGATTTTCCATACTGGTGCTATGTTGATAGTTACCTCGGCTAATGACTTCAGTTGTCGTGGCCGTCGACCGAGCACCACAGCAACCCTGGAGCCCACACCGACGTGACCGAAGCCCCCGTCCCCGACCGCGACGCCCCGTCCACTCCCGGCCAGAGCCGCAAGCGCACTCGCGGCGCGCGCCGGCGCTTCGAGGCCGATCATCCGCGCTACAAGTGGGTGGCGCTGTCCAACACCACGCTCGGCGTGCTGATGGCGACCATCAACTCCTCCATCGTGATCATCTCGCTGCCCGCCATCTTCCGAGGCATCGACCTGGACCCGCTCGGCGCCGGCAACATCAGCTACCTGCTGTGGACGCTGATGGGCTACCTGGTCGTGTCGGCCGTCCTGGTGGTCACCCTCGGCCGGTTGGGCGACATGTTCGGCCGGGTCAAGATCTACAACCTGGGCTTCGTGGTCTTCACGGTCGCCTCGATCCTGCTGTCGCTGGACCCGGCCGGAGGCGGCACCGGTGCGATGTGGATCATCGTCTGGCGCATCGTGCAGGGCGTTGGCGGCGCCATGCTGATGGCCAACTCCACCGCGATCCTCACCGACGCCTTCCCCGCCACCCAGCGCGGTATGGCGCTGGGCATCAACCAGGTCGCGGCGATCGCCGGCTCGTTCCTCGGCCTCATCATCGGCGGCATCCTGTCCGAGTGGCACTGGCGGGCGATCTTCTGGGTGAGCGTGCCGATCGGTGTGCTGGGCACCGTGTGGGCCTACAAATCGCTGCACGAGCTGGGCACCACGCGCCGCGGACGCCTCGACATACCAGGCAACCTCAGCTTCGCGATCGGTGTCACCGCGATCCTGGTCGCGATCACCTACGGCATCCAGCCGTATGGCGGGCACACCATGGGCTGGACGAGTCCGTGGGTGCTGGCCGGACTCATCGGCGGCGCACTCGTGCTGATCGCCTTCTGCGTCATCGAGACCCGGGTCGAGAACCCGATGTTCTCGATGAGCCTGTTCAGGATCAAGGCGTTCAGCGCCGGCAACTTCGCGGGCCTACTGGCGTCGATCGGCCGCGGCGGCATGCAGTTCATGCTGATCATCTGGTTGCAGGGCATCTGGCTGCCGCTGCGGGGCTACAGCTACGAATCGACCCCGCTGTGGGCAGGCATCTTCCTGGTGCCGCTGACCATCGGCTTCCTCATCGCCGGCCCCGTCTGCGGTTTCCTGTCCGACCGGTTCGGGGCGCGAGCGTTCGCCAGCGGTGGGCTGCTGATCACCGCGGCGACCTTCATCGGGTTCCTGCTCATCCCGGTGAACTTCGACTACTGGATCTTCGCCACCCTGCTGTTCGTCAACGGGATCGGCTCGGGCATGTTCTCCGCACCCAACACGACCGCGATCATGAACTCCGTGCCCGCGCACGAGCGGGGTGCCGCTTCCGGGATGCGTGCGACGTTCTTCAACTCGGGGACGTCCCTGTCCATCGGCATCTTCTTCTCGTTGATGATCGCCGGCCTCGCCCAGAACCTGCCGCACGCCATGCGTTCCGGTCTGCTGGCCCAGCACGTGCCCTCCTCGGTGGCGGACCAGATCGCCGGGCTGCCTCCGGTCGGGTCGATGTTCGCGGCCTTCCTCGGCTACAACCCGATCGAGAGCCTGCTCGGTCCGACCGGCACGCTGGACAAGATCCCGGCCGCCAACGCCTCCACGTTGACCGGCAAGGAGTTCTTCCCGCACCTGCTGTCCGGCCCGTTCCACGACGGACTGATCGTCGTCTTCGGTGCCGCCGCGGCGATGATGGTCGTCGCGGCGATCGCCAGCCTGCTGCGCGGCAGCAAGTACGTCCACGACGACGGCGGCGATGGCACCCCGAGCGACAGCGCCGACTCCGCATCCTCAGCAAACGTTGCGGTTACCCGGTGATACTTCTCAGGTGACCGGTCTTGCCCCCGCACCCTTCAGCGTCACCAGCTGGGTGACCGCCTGGCGCTTCGACCCCGTCGGCATCGTGCTGGCGCTGCTGCTGCTCGCCGGCTACCTGTGGTTGCTGTCCGCGGCGCGACGACACGGCGTGCGCTGGCCGTGGTGGCGGGTGGCGGCATACCTGGTGGTCGGCGTGGGCACGCTGGTCTACGTCACCTGCGGGCCGGTCGGCGTCTATCGGCAGACCTTCTTGTGGATGTTCGCCGCACAGGTCGCGGTGCTCGGCACCGTCACCCCGATGGGGCTGGCGCTCGGCGACCCGTTGCGGTTGCTCACCGCGGCACGTGGATCGCACACCGCGGCGCACCGCGCGCTCCGGTCCCCCGTCGTCCGGGTGCTGACCTGTCCCGCGGTCAGCTTCCTGCTCGACCTCGCCGGCATCCTGGCCGTCTTCTTCACACCGTACGGCGACCACGCGGTGCGTTCCTCGCTGATCGGCACCCTGCTGATCGTGCAGTTGCTGCTCGTCGGGCTGCTCTACGTGCTGCCGACGCTCGCCGACGACCTGCTGCCGGAGTGGGCCACGCCGCCGGTCCGCACGTTCCTGGCGTTCCTGGACGGTGTCGCCGATGCGGTGCCCGGTGTGCTGGTCATGACCGCGAACTCCATGTTGCTGCCGCACTTCCCCGGCTTCGCGCCGGCCGCCGATGCGCTGCGCGACGGGCTCAGCCACACGATGGACCAGAAGTATGCCGGCGGCGCGCTGCTCGCCGTGGCCGAGTCGATCGGGGTGCCGATGATCGCGGCGGTCTTCATCGAGTGGTTGCGCCACGACGCTGCCGAGGCGCGCGCCACCGACGCCGAGCTCGACCGGGCCGAGGCGACCGCAAGCGATGACGACACCGAGACCGAACGCCCGTGGTGGCTGTCGGATCCCCGGCTGGCGGACCGTTTCGGCAACCGCGACGATTGAGGTATGCCGGACACCGAACTGCTGGACGCCTGGGTCGTCGACGTCGACGCACTGTCCGCGTCGGCGGACTCGATCGTCGCCCGGCGTGCCGGCGCCGAGCTGCTGACCCGGTGGGCGCAGCCGCACCGCCGCTATCACACGGTGCAGCACCTGTCCGAGATGCTGGCCGCCCTCGAGCGCCTCGGTGCGGGCCTCAGTGGGCGGGACCGCCGTCTCTCCCGCGTCGCCGCCTGGTTGCACGACGCCGTGTATGACGTGCACGCCGCACCCGGCGTGATGGAACGCGACAGTGCACGGTTGGCCCGAAGGGCGCTGACGGACGTGGGTGTCGACCCTTGCGACATACAGGTCGTCGAGGACCTGATCCTGCTGACGATCGAGCACGGCACTGGTCTGCCGGGTGCGTTGGCCGAGGTTTTCACCGATGCCGACCTGGCGATCCTGGCCGCACCGGCGGATCGGTTCGACGAATACTGCGCACAAGTGCGCGCTGAGTACGCACACGTGCCGGACGCCGACTACGCGGCCGCACGCGGTGAGATCCTGGCCGCGCTGGTCGACCGGCCCGACGTCTATCGGACCCGGTTCGCCCGCGCCCGCTGGACTGCTGCGGCGCGGGCGAACGTTCGCCGGGAGCTACTCCGGCTCGGTCATGAAGGGCCCGGCGGCTAGCTCCGCTCGATCAGCCGGCGGCGTGCTGATCCGCCACGTCGAGCGCGGCGTCGATGATGTCCAGGCCGCTGCGCAGTTCGTCCTCGCTGATGGTGCACGGCGGCACGACGTGGGTCCGGTTCATGTGGATGAACGGCCACAGGCCCTCCTTCTTGCAGGCTGCTGCGAATGCACCCATCGGTGCGGCCGCCTCCCCGGCGGCGTTGAACGGCACGAGCGGCTCGCGCGTCTTCTTGTCCTTGACGAGTTCGATCGCCCAGAACATGCCGAGGCCGCGCACGTCGCCGACGCTGGCGTGCTTGGCCTTCAGCTCCTGCAGTCGCGGCTCGACGACGGTCTCGCCGAGCTTGCGGACGTGGTCGAGGACGCCTTCGTCCTCGAAGGCCTGCATCGACGCGACGGCAGCGGCGCAGCCGAGCGGATGCCCCGAGTAGGTGAGGCCGCCCGGGTAGGCCCGATCGGCGAAACGCTCGTAGGTCCGCGGGCCGAGGATGACACCACCCAGGGGCACGTACCCGGAGTTGACCCCCTTGGCGAAGGTGATCAGGTCCGGCACGACATCCCAGTGCTGGATGCCGAACCACTCGCCGCACCGCCCGAACCCGGCCATCACTTCGTCGGCGATCAGCAGGATGCCGTATTCGTCGCACAGCGCACGGACGCCGGCCAGGTAGCCGGGCGGGGGCACGAGGATGCCGTTGGTGCCGACCACCGACTCCTGGATGATCGCGGCGATCGTGCCCGGGCCCTGCAACTGCACCACGTCGCGCAGGTGCTGCAGCGCGCGCTCGGTCTCCTGCTCCGGCGAGTCGCTGTGGAACGCCGAGCGATAGGGATACGGGCCGAAGAAGTGCACCACCGGCTGACCGGTCGCTTCGTTCTCCCAGCGCCGCGGGTCACCGGTGAGCGCGATCGCTCCCCCGGTCGCGCCGTGGTAGCTGCGGTAGGCCGACAGGATGACCGGCCGGCCGGTCTGCAGCCGGGCCATCCGGATCGCGTGTTCGTTGGCGTCGGCGCCACCGTTGGTGAAGAAGACCCGGTCCAGGTCGCCCGGCGCGCGCTCGGCAATCATCCGTGCCGCTTCGCCGCGCACGTCGCTGCCCATGGCGGGCGCGATCGTCGCCAACCGCGCCGCCTGCTGCTGGATCGCCTCGATGACCTTGGGATGGCCGTGCCCGATGTTCAGGTTGACCAGCTGCGAGGAGAAGTCCAGGTAGCGGTTGCCGTCGTAATCCCAGAAGTAGGAACCGGATCCGCCGGCGATGGGCAACACATCGATATGGGCCTGCGCACTCCACGAGTGGAAGACGTGGTTCCGGTCGTCGTCCTTGACCCGCTGCGCAGCCGCCGGGTCGAGGTCCGTCATCTGTGTCATCTCAGTGGTCCGCGTTCGTCGGGAAGCCCAGGTCGATCTTCGAGCTGCCCGGGTCGGGCCAGCGGCTGGTGACGACCTTGCGCCGGGTGCAGAAGTTGATGCCCTCGGGGCCGTACATGTGGGTGTCGCCGAACAACGAGGCCTTCCAGCCGCCGAAGGAGTAGTAACCGACCGGCACCGGGATCGGTACGTTGACGCCGATCATGCCGACCTGCACATCGCGCTGGAAACGTCGCACCGCACCACCGTCACGGGTGAAGATCGCTGTGCCATTGGCGAATTGGTGGCTGTTGATCAGGTCCAGGCCCTTGTCGAAGTTGTCGACACGCACGATCGCGAGCACCGGGCCGAAGATCTCGTCGGTATAGGCGACGTTCTCCGGGCTCACGTCGTCCAGCAGCGTGCAGCCCAGGAAGAAGCCGTTCTCGCTGCGGCCGGTCCGGCCGTCGACGACGACCTTCGCGCCCTGCTGTTCTCCGCGGTCGATGTAGTCGATCACCTTCTCGCGGTGCTCGGCGGTGATCAGCGGGCCCATCTCGGAACCGTCCTGGTCACCCGGACCGATCCGCAGGGAGGGGAGCCGCTCCTTGATCGCGTCGATCAACGGGTCGGCGACCGAGCCGACGGCGACGATGACCGAGATCGCCATACAACGCTCGCCCGCGGCACCGTATGCCGCCGAAACCGCTGCGTCCGCAGCGACTTCCAGGTCCGCGTCCGGCAGCACCATCATGTGGTTCTTCGCGCCACCGAGCGCCTGGACGCGCTTGGCCGCCTTGGTGCCGGTCTCGTAGATGTACTGCGCGATGGGGGTGGACCCGACGAAGCTGATCGCATCGACCTGCGGGTGCTGCAGCAGGCCGTCGACAGCGACCTTGTCGCCCTGCAGCACAGTGAAGACACCGTCCGGCAGGCCTGCCTGCCGCCACAGGTCGGCGAGCAGGAGCGAGACCGAGGGATCCTTCTCGCTCGGCTTGAGGATGAAGGCGTTGCCGCACGCGATGGCGTTGGCGCACATCCACAGCGGGACCATCAGTGGGAAGTTGAAGGGGGTGATGCCGGCGATGACACCGACCGGTTGACGGATCGAATAGACGTCGACTCCCGTGGACGCCTGCTCGGAGAACTCGCCCTTCATCAGATTGGCTACGCCACAGGCGTATTCGACATTCTCCAGACCGCGCGCGACCTCGCCGGCGGCATCGGAGAGCACCTTGCCGTGCTCGGAGGTCACCAGGGCGGCCAGCTCGTCGGTGTGCGCGGCGAGCAGCTCACGGAACGCGAAGAGCACCTTGGTGCGTGTGGCGAGCGAGGTGTGGCTCCAGGAGTCGGCCGCGGCGCGGGCCGAGGCAACGGCGGCATCCACGTCGGCCGACGTCGCGAGCGTCAGCTCGGCCGTCTGCTCTCCGGTGGCCGGGTTGTGAACGGGTGAGGTCTCGGACGAACTGCCTGCGGTGAGTTTCCCGTCGATCCAGTGCTGTACGCGTTCCATGCCCCGAACGTTACGTGACATCACTTGCCGGCACAATAGGCATTATGTAATGTCACATAAGTGATGGATGTGCTGGCGAGACACCTGACGGCACCCACGGCACACGGCCTCGCCGACGCCGTGGCACGCGCCGTGGCGTCCGGGGCGCTGGAGCCCGGCGTGCGCCTGCCGTCGATCCGCACCATCGCGGAGTCGTTGCAGCTGTCCCCGACGACCGTGAGTTCGGCGTGGGCGACGTTGCGCCGCGCCGGCACGATCCGCACCGACGGCCGGCACGGCTCGTTCATCGCCGAGGTGGCCACGCCCCTGTCCAGCGGACGCTATCGACGGGCGGTGGGCGACCCGGTCGACTTCGCGCTGGATCTGTCGACCGGCGTGCCCGACCCGCGGCTGTTGCCGTCGTGGGGCGACGCACTGCGAGCGCTCGGTGACAGTTCGTCGCTGCACAGCTATCTGGACGACCCGGTGGTGCCCGAGCTGGGGGACGTCATCCGCAGCACCTGGCCCTGCTCCCCCGAACAGCTCACGATCGTCGACGGTGCCACCGACGCCGTGGCGGCGATCCTCGCGCAGCTGGGCGGGTTCGGCACCCGTGTGGCCATCGAGAACCCGGCGTTCCCACCGTTTCTCGACCTCTTGGAGAGCCTGGGCATGCGACCGGTCCCGGTCGAGCTGGACGAGCACGGGCCGGTGCCTGCCAGTCTGTCGGCGGCGCTCGCCGACGGTGCCGACCTCGTCGTCCTGCAACCGCGCGGGCAGAACCCCACCGGTGTCTCGCTGGTCCCCCGGCGAGCCCGGGAACTCGCGGACATCCTCACGCCCACCGGGGCGTACGTGGTCGAGGACGACTCCCTGGACGGGATTGCCGGCACCGAACTGGTCAGCCTGAGCAGCCTGCTGCCCGATCGGGTGCTGCACGTCCGCAGCTTCTCCAAGGCCTACGGGCCGGACCTGCGCCTGGCCGCGATCGGCGGTCCGTCCCGGCTGGTCGGACCGATCCAGGAACGCCGCCAACTCGGGCAGGGCTGGTCCAGTCGCCTGCTGCAGCGTCTCCTGCTGCGACTGCTCACCGATCCCTCGAGTCAGGGTGAGGTGGCGACGGCACGGGCGACATACACCTCGCGCCGGCAGGGCCTGGTCCGCGCGCTGGACGCCGAAGGCGTCACTGTTGGCGGCGACGACGGCATCAACATCTGGGTGCCGGTGTTGCACGAGGTGTCCGCCCTGCAGAGCCTGGCAGCGAACGGCATTGGTGCTGCGGCGGGTTCGCCGTTCCAGGTGGGCACCGACGCGGCTCACCGTGCACCGCACATCCGGGTCACCGCCGGGCTCGTTGCCGCGAACGTGGAGCAAGTCGCCTCCGCGCTCGGTGTCGCCGCCCGGGTGGGTGGCCCGATCGGTCGGTGATGACCGGCGGTGGCCCGGGTCGGGGATCAGATGACGCCGAGCGCCACCATCGCGTCCGCAACCTTGATGTATGCCGCCAGGTTGGCACCGATGACGTAGTCCCCCGGGTGGCCGACCGCCTCGGCCTGCGTCACACAGGTCTCGTGGATGCTGCGCATGATCTCCTGCAGCCGTTCCTCGGTCTGCGCGAAGCTCCAGGAGTCGCGGCTGGCGTTCTGCTGCATCTCCAGCGCGCTGGTGGCGACACCGCCGGCGTTGGCGGCCTTGCCGGGCGCGAAGAGCACCCCGGCATCGCGCAGGACGGCAGCAGCGGCCGGGGTGGTCGGCATGTTCGCGCCCTCGGCGACCAGCCGAACGCCGTGGGACACCAACGTTTTGGCGTCCGCCTCGTCCAGTTCGTTCTGTGTCGCGCACGGCAGCGCGACCTGGCACGGGACGTCCCAGATGGATCCCTCGGCGATGAATCGGGCGCGACTGCCGACCTGATCGACATACTCCGAAACCCGCCCCCGGCGGACCTCCTTGATCTCCTGGAGCACCTCCAGATCGACTCCCTGCTCGTCGACGACATACCCGCTGGAGTCGGAGACGGCCACGACCCTGCCGCCCAACTGGTGCACCTTCTCGACGGCATACAGGGCGACATTGCCGGTGCCGGAGACGACGACCGACATACCGTCCAGTGAGCTGTCCTTCGCCGCGAGCATCTCCTGGGCGAAGAACACGGTGCCGTAACCGGTCGCCTCGGTGCGCACCTGCGAGCCGCCCCAGGACAGGCCTTTGCCGGTGAGCACGCCGGACTCGTAGCGGTTGGTGATGCGCTTGTACTGGCCGAAGAGGTAGCCGATCTCCCGACCACCGACGCCGATGTCGCCGGCGGGCACGTCGGTGTATTCGCCGATGTGGCGGTAGAGCTCGGTCATGAACGACTGGCAGAAGCGCATCACCTCGGCGTCACTGCAGCCCTTGGGGTCGAAGTCCGAGCCGCCCTTGCCGCCGCCGATCGGCATACCGGTGAGTGCGTTCTTGAAGATCTGCTCGAACCCGAGGAACTTCACGATCGACAGGTTGACGCTCGGGTGGAAGCGCAGGCCACCCTTGTAGGGGCCGAGCGCGGAGTTGAACTCCACCCGGAAACCGCGGTTGACGCGCACCTCGCCGCTGTCATCGACCCACGGCACGCGGAAGATGACCTGACGCTCGGGTTCGCAGATCCGTTGCAGGATCGACCATTGCGCGTACGAAGAGTGCTTGTCGGCCAGCGGTGTCAGGCTCTCCATCACCTCGTGGACGGCCTGCTGGAACTCCGCCTCGCCGGGGTTGCGGGCGAGCACGTCGTCGAACATGGGACGGAAGGTGGGGTGCAAGGAACTCACGCGCCGCACTGTAGGCGTTCTGCCGAGCCGACGTCGGCGGCGTTCACTTCGTGGCCTCCGGCACGGCCCGCGTGGGTCAGGCAGGTCGCCACATTTCCATGACCGAGAGGTCAGAGGATCGCCTCCAGTTCGAGACGCAGGTTGTCGGCCCAGCGCGCGCGGGTTGCCGGCAACGTCGGCAGTCCGGGCGGTGCTTCCTCCGTGGCACGTGCTGCGAACGTCATCCCGGCCGCCGCCATCAACGACACCAGATCGGCCGGGTCACGACCGGCGAGCGCCGGCTCCGTCGCGAAGAACTCCAGTGCCGTCGGCCCCAGGCTGCCGCTCATCGCGCAGTCCATCGCGAGCAACGCGTGATCCATCCAGCGTGCGCCGCGCCGCACCTGGCCCCAGTCGATCAGCACATCACGCTGGTCTCCGAAGATCAGATTGTCGGCCCGAACGTCCCAGTGCAGCAACGCTTTCCCGTCGATCAATGCGACCGCCCGCTCCGCGTGGGCCGCCAGCTCGTCATGATGCTTCGCCCACCACGGGTCGACCTGGTCGAGCCGATCCGCGAGCAGCTTCCAACCGTCACTGAAGATCGGTGATGCACGGGCGGGCTCCACCCAGTCGGAGACGATGCCGTCGAGAACGGGGCCGACTGCTGAGAGCACCCCGCTCGCACGGCGCAGGTCCTCAGTTGACCACGGCACATCGGGTACTGCGCCGGGCAGGTCCTCGATGAGCAGCGCGACCCACTCGCCGTCGTCATACGCATCGATCAGCCTGGGTAGGTTCGGGTGGTCCGGTAGCACAACCAGGATCCGCGCTTCGTCTCGCAACAACTCCGGCGTGATGGGGTTGAGTTCCGGACCGCACGCCTTGACGAAAGCTGTTGCGCCCGAGACAGATCGCACGCGCGCGGCCGGGCCGGGCGACATACCTCCGACGCAGTCGGTCACCGCGATCACCTCACCGCCGATCTGCCGGCCGGCCCATGTTCGGACTCGCGCCGGCGCGTCTGCGAAACCGAGTCGGACGCCCCGCGCGTGCTGATGTCGACTCACGCCCGTCCTCTCTTCGGACGACGGCTGCGCCGCACGATGTATGCCGTCGGCGTGACGCCGTTGTAACGGATGACGCGCTCCCCCGAGATCTTCAGCCCCCTTGCGTGCGCGACAGATTCGGCGAAAACACGTTTGTCGTCCGACAGCAGCACCGCTCGCCCGTCGGCGGTCAGCACCCGCTCGATTTCGCGCAGGATCGCCGGGTAGAGCGACTTGTTGAGCTCGTTGCTGCCGATGCGCTTACCGAACGGCAGGTCGCTCACCACGCGGTCGATGCTGCCGTCGTCGAGGGGAAGATCAGTCGCGTCCGCCTTGAGCACTGAAACCGCCTGCCCCACGGACAGATTCGCGGCATTCTCGTGGGCAAGGCGCGTCGCTTCCGGATCTCGATCGATGCTGTATGCCGGACCACCACGCAACAACGCATCGACGATCGGCACCGTGCCGACACCGGCACACGGGTCGAGCAGCACATCGCCGGTGCTCAGCTTTGCCAGCCGCAACAAGCCCGCCGCCACCGGCCCGGGAGTCGTCGCCGGCAAACGCTGGAGCTGCCCGATGCGCCGCGACCAGTGCCACGAGCCCAGGTCGATCCGCCCGCCACCCACGTCGACGTTGAGCACCCAGTCGCTCGGATCGTTGCGCCAGCCGAGCGCTTCGATGCGCGTAATCCACTCCGACCGCGCGCCCGGATCCTTGGCGTGCACCCGGAAGCTCGGGGTCGGCACGCCCACCAGTTCGGCGGCCGCGATCACCGAATTGTCATCCGACAGTGGCAGGCTCACACGGTCGACCATCGCCGGCAATTTGTCCGGCGTCAGCGCTTCGACGCAGCGGATCAGACCCGGCGCGAGCAGTTCCGACCGCACGTCCTCCCGGTCGCGCAGGTCCCCGCGCACGAGATCCTCAAGCCCCACCGGACAGGTCAGCAACAGCGGGGTCGTCATACCAGCGAGCCTATCCGCCGTGTTTGCAGGCGACCGGCATCCCTAAATCAACACCTACTGGCGCAATCGCCGTTGAGCAGGGATTTGCAGCATGCCCAGCGCGCTCCATAGCCCGCGATCGGCATACCCGACCGACGACCGGCAACTTCCAGCATGCCCAGCGCGCTGCATAGCCCGCGATTGGCATACCCGAAACGCGAAACGGCCCGGCCGCACACTAGGTGCGACCGGGCCGTCGTCGGCTTGCTACCGGAGGATCAGTGCTCCGCGGCGACCGGCTCGGCGTCCGCCGAACCCTCGCTGCTCTTGTCACCGTCGTTGCCACGGCCGCGACCGCCGCGACGGCGGTTCCGCTTGCGCGGCTCACGATCCGACGCGTCGGCGGCCTGCGACTCCGGCGCCTCGGACGATGCCTCCGACACTGCGTCCGCAGCCGGAGCGTCGACTGCCGGCGCCTCGTCGGAAGCGGCGGCGTCCGAGCTCGAGCTCTCCTCGACGACCGCGAGCGACAGCTTGCCGCGCGGGTCGATCTCCTTGAGCTCGACCTGAACCTTCTGGCCGATCTTGAGCACGTCCTCGACGGCGTCGATCCGCTTGCCGCCGACCAGCTTGCGCACCTCGGAGATGTGCAGCAGGCCGTCCTTGCCCGGCAGCAGCGACACGAACGCGCCGAAGGTCGTCGTCTTCACGACGGTGCCCAGGAAGCGCTCACCCACCTCGGGCATCTGCGGGTTGGCGATCGCGTTGACCGCGGCACGCGCGGCCTCGGCGGACGGGCCGTCGGTGGCGCCGATGTAGACGGTGCCGTCGTCCTCGATGGACAGGTCGGCGCCGGTGTCCTCCTGGATCTGGTTGATCATCTTGCCCTTCGGGCCGATGACCTCGCCGATCTTGTCGACCGGGATCTTCACCGCGATGACGCGCGGGGCGAACGGCGACATCTCATCGGGAGCGTCGATCGCCTCGTGCATCACGTCCAGGATGTGCAGGCGCGCGTCACGGGCCTGGGTCAGCGCACCGGCCAGCACGTCGGCGGGGATGCCGGCGAGCTTGGTGTCCAGCTGGATGGCGGTGACGAACTCACGCGTGCCGGCGACCTTGAAGTCCATGTCACCGAACGCGTCCTCGGCACCGAGAATGTCGGTCATTGCGGCATATTCGGTCTTGCCGTCGACCTCGGCCGACACCAGACCCATCGCGATGCCGGCGACCGGCGCACGCAGCGGCACACCGGCGTTGAGCAGCGACAGCGTCGACGCACAGACCGAACCCATCGACGTCGAGCCGTTGGAGCTCAGCGCCTCGGACACCTGACGGATCGCGTAGGGGAACTCCTCGCGGGTCGGCAGCACCGGCATCAGCGCACGCTCGGCGAGCGCACCGTGGCCGATCTCGCGACGCTTCGGCGAACCGACGCGGCCGGTCTCACCGGTGGAGTAGGGCGGGAAGTTGTAGTTGTGCATGTAACGCTTGCGCGACACCGGCGACAACGTGTCCAGCTGCTGCTCCATGCGCAGCATGTTCAGCGTGGTGACACCCATGATCTGGGTCTCGCCGCGCTCGAACAGCGCCGAACCGTGCACCCGCGGCAGCACCTCGACCTCGGCCGACAGCGCACGGATGTCCGCCAGGCCACGGCCGTCGATGCGCACCTTCTCGCGCAGGATGCGCTCGCGCACCAGCTTCTTCTGCACCGCGCGGTATGCCGCGGAGATCTCCTTCTCGCGGCCCTCGAACGGGGTGCCCTCCCCGGCGAGCTCGGCCTTGAGCTCCTCCTTGTAGGCGTCCAGCTGCGACTCGCGGTCCTGCTTGTCCGCGATCGACAGCAGGCCACGCAGCTTCTCGGTCGCGGCAGACTCGACAGCGTTGTAGGTGTCGTCCTCGTAGTCGAGGAAGAGGGGGAACTCCTGGACCGGCTTCGCGGCGGCCTCGGCCAGCTGGCTCTGCGCCTCGCACAGCACCCGGATGAAGCCCTTGGCGGCCTCCAGGCCCTGCGCGACGATCTCCTCGGTCGGTGCCTGCTTGCCTTGGTTCTTGACCAGGTCCCAGGTCGACTCGTTGGACTCGGCCTCGACCATCATGATCGCGACGTCGTCACCGACGACCCGACCGGCGACGACCATGTCGAACACCGAGCGCTCCAGGTCGGAGTAGTTGGGGAACGCGACCCACTGGCCGTCGATCAGCGACACCCGGGTGGCACCGATCGGGCCGGAGAACGGCAGACCCGAGATCTGCGTCGACGCCGAGGCGCCGTTGATCGCGAGCACGTCGTACTGGTGGTCGGGTGTCTGCGCGAGCACCGTGATGACGACCTGGACCTCGTTGCGCAGGCCCTTGACGAAGGCCGGACGCAGCGGGCGGTCGATCAGCCGGCAGGTCAGGATCGCGTCGGTCGACGGACGACCCTCGCGACGGAAGAAGCTGCCCGGGATCTTGCCCGCGGCATACATCCGCTCCTCGACGTCGACGGTGAGCGGGAAGAAGTCGAAATGGTCCTTGGGCTGCTTGCCCGCGGCCGTGGTGGACAGCAACGTCGTCTCGTCGTCCAGGTAGGCGACGACCGCACCGGCCGCCTGCTTGGCCAGCCGCCCGGTCTCGAAACGGACCGTGCGGGTGCCGAACGTGCCGTTGTCGATGACGGCTTCGGCGAAAGTGATCTCTGGACCCTCCATTGGGCCCTCCTGTTCTTTTTCAATGAGGTCCACGCATCGTCGTTGTGCGTGGTTCTTCACACGTTCACGGGTGTATGCCGCGAGTCGGCCGCATCCTTGTCGGGCCGGCGGGCAGCACCCGCCTACGACAACAAGGCGGTCACCGGATGGGTAACCGCCTTGTCGGCATAAGTCTGGTGATGGTCAGCGGCGCAGGCCGAGACGCTTGATCAGCGAGCGGTAGCGCTCGATGTCGACGTCCTCGAGGTAACGCAGCATGCGCTTGCGCTTGCCGACCAGCAGCAGCAGGCCGCGCCGGCTGTGGTGGTCGTGCGGGTGCTGACGGGAGTGCTCGGTCAGGTCCTTGATGCGCTGCGTGAGCATCGCGATCTGGACCTCGGGCGAACCGGTGTCGCCCTCTTTGGTCGCGTAGTCGGTCATGATCTGCGCCTTGGTGGCGGTGTCCAGCGGCATGAGTGGGCGATCTCCGTTCGTCTCTTGGTTGCGCGGTGCTCCTGGGCATGTCCACCAGGGCCCTCTTGGTCCGCGGCCGGTTGCACGGCGAGGCAAGGTTATCAGCCGGACGGGGTGCCGCCCTAATCCGCCGGGGACGCGGCGGCAGCGCTGCGTCGCGCTCCTGCGCCATACGCTCTAATGGACCATCATGAGTCCGACTGGGAAGACCGAGCGAAGCCGCTACGAAGCCGAGGTCGCGGCGTATGTCGAGGCCGGCGGCGACGAGCAGGTGCAGCGCGTCGTCACCGCCGTCCACGGCCTGGCGCGGCGCCTGTCGCAGTGGTACACCCAGAACCTCTCCGACCTGGATCTGACCGCCGGCGAGTGGGCCGTCATCCGCCACCTGGCGGCGGAGGCCGACGATCACATCTCGACTCCGTCCCAGCTGGCCGAGACCGCCGCGGTCGCACCGTCGTCGATGACCCACCGGCTGGACCGGATGGCCGAGCGCGGGCTGATCGAGCGCGAACCGGACCAGGACAACCGCACGCGCATCCTGGTGCACCTGACCCGCGACGGCTGGGAGATGTTCCGCCAGGTCGTGCGTGAGTCCGACATGGTCGAGTCCGACGTGCTCGCCCAGGTCCCGGCGAACCAGCGCGACAAGCTGGCGCAGCTGCTCGAGTTGGCCATCGCCGGCCTCGACGACGCGCTCAAGTAGATCCAGTCCCTCACCGAGACGACCGTCCACCATCGACAGGACCGGCGTTTCGGGGCAGTTGTGCTCCGAAACGCCGGTCCTGCCGGTACTACAACGGTCCGCTCGGCGCAGCGGGAGCGAAGGCTGCAGCGCGCCGGACGCGGGTCAGCGACCCGAACGCAGTCGGCGTCGCAGCCCGGCTCCGGCCAGGGCCGCGCCACCGAGCACTGCCGCGCCGGCGAACAGCACACCGGTGTTGCCGTTGCCGGCCGACGGACCGTCGGTGATGATCGGCGGGCCGGTGGTGGTCGAGGTCGCGGCGGCGCTGGAGGTGGCCGACGCGCTCTGGCTCGCAGTGCCAGTCGCGGTCGACGTCGGAGCGCTCGGTGCGCAACGCAGTGCCGGTGCGGAGGCGGTGCCACCGGCGGTGATCTTCAGGTAGGGCACCTGGCTGTAGGCCAGCAGCGCCTGGGCGGTGGCCCGGTGCTCCTTGTCGCCCGGCGTCGCCTTGGCGCCCTTGGCCACCTGCGCGTCGAAGGACTTCTTGTCGAAGGCGAAGCCGCCTCGCAGCGCCGCCGGGGCGGAGCAACCGAACTGCAGGCTCTGCACGAAGCTCTTCGCCTTGGCCGCCTCCGCCGTCCGACCGGCGAGCGCGAACGCGACCGCGGCCAGTCCGGTGCTGTTGGTGTTGGCGCCGGAGACCGCCGCGGGTTCGATGACGCCGCCGTTCGCCCCCTGCTGACCGGCGATGAAGTTGACCGCTTTGGTGAGCTGGGCCTGGTGGCCGCCGGCGGCGGCCAGCGCCTGCACCGCGAGTGACGTGGCGTCCGTGTCGCCGGAGCACGATCCGGTGAATGTCATCCGGAAGCCACCGTCGGCGCACTGCTGCTGGAGCAGGAAGTCGACAGCCTTGGCGTCCGTCTGGCCGGCGCGGATCAGGCCGACGATCGCCAGTGACTGGCCGATGGTGTTGGAGTAGTCGCCATACTGCGACGTGTCCTTGAACTGCCCCGTGGACTGCTCCAGCGACTTCAGGTCCTTCAGGTAGGCGGCGGTGGGCAGACCTTGCGCCTGCGCGAACACCAGCAACTTGGCGGTAGCTCCGGCATACGCCTCGTGCGGGTCGCCGCCGGTGCGGTAGGCCGGGGCGTTCTTGCTGACGTATGCCGCCGCCCGCTGCGCCTCGGACTGTCCGGTCCGGGCCGAGTCCAGGCCGAGGATCGCGTCGATCGTCAGGCCGTAGTCGGCGTAGCTGGCGGTGCCGGCACTGACCGAGAAGTGGTCGCCACCGGCGGCCAGTTGCTGCGCCAGGAAATGTGCCCCGGTCGTGCCGTCCGGCTGGGCCGCCCGCGCCGGTGCGGCCGCCGCGAAGCCGGTCAGGCCGACACAGGCCACGGCGAGGGCGCCCGTGAGACCCGCACGGGTGCGAAGAGTCGATGTCATTGAGTGAGTGCCTTCCACGAGATCACGCGGCCCGCAGAAGTGTGCGCCGGGCAGTCTCGCGGAGCCGCGACGAGATCGCCGGTGGACGCACAGGTGCTCCGGCTCGCCGACGGGGTACGACGCCCGGTCGGCACACGGTTGCGGGTCAGCGCCGGATTCGCACCGGCTTTCCCTGCATGTTCGCGTCCAGTGCGGAGCTTAGCGGCAGGCGGTGACCGCTCCGCGACCACCGTCCCCGCGAGAGTCGCGAGCGATGCACGCGTGCGGGACAGGAACCAGCTTCAGGAACGCGGGAACCAGATGCCGATCTCGCGCTCGGCGGACTCGGGAGAATCCGAGCCGTGGACGATGTTCTGCTGCACCGGCAGGCCCCAGTCGCGGCCGAGGTCGCCCCGGATGCTGCCGGGTGCCGCGCCGGTCGGGTCGGTGGCGCCGGCGAGCGCACGGAAGCCTTCGATGACCCGCTCCCCCGTCACGATCGCGAAGGTCGCCGGACCGCTGGCCATGAAGTCCACCAGCGGCTGGTAGAACGGCTTGCCCTCGTGCTCGGCGTAGTGCTGCGCGAGCCGGTCACGGTCCGCGGTCATGATCTGCAACGTGTCCAGCGTGTAGCCCTTCGCCTCGATGCGGCGCAGGACCTCGCCGGTGAGGCCGCGGGCGAATCCATCGGGCTTGACGATGACGAGGGTTCGTTCCATGGCTCACATTCAAGCGGACGCCGGGTATGGCGGGCACGCTGGGGCCGTCCGCTACGGCGGACCGGGGATGCGGCTATGCCGCGACCTTGCCCAGCACCAGTAGGCCGAAGAGGAAGACGGCCAGCGCGATCCGGTAGTAGACGAACGGCCGGAAGTTGTGGTGCGAGATGTATCGCATGAACCACGCCACCACGGCGTAGCCCACGACGAACGCCAGCACGGTGGCGATCGCGATCTGCCCCCAGCCGTCGCCGTCGCTGCCGTGCAGGTCCTTGAGCTCGAAGAGCCCCGACACCACGACCGCGGGTATGGCGAGCAGGAATGAGTAACGGGCCGCGGCACTGCGGGTGTAGCCCATGAAGAGTCCACCGGAGATGGTGCCGCCGGACCGGGACACTCCGGGGATGAGGGCCAGCGCCTGCCAGAGGCCGAAGCGGATGCCGTCCTTGACGTCGAGGTCGTCGAGCGTCTTGCCGTGCTCCTCCTCGTTATCCGCGCCGTGCCCCCGGTCGTCCACCGACGCGTCCGCGACGGCGATGACGATGGCGAAGATCAGCAGCATGCTGGCGGTCACCCACAGGTTGCGCAGCGGCCCCTCGATGAAGCCCTTGAAGACCAGGCCGAGGATGCCGATCGGGATGGTGCCGACGATGACCAACCAGCCCATCCGGGCATCGGGGTCCGAACGCGGCACCTTGCCGGCGACCGACAGCGCCCACTGCTTGAGGATCTGGACGATGTCCCGCCAGAAGTAGACGATCACCGCGGTCTCGGTGCCCAACTGGTTGACTGCGGTGAATGCCGAGCCACCACCGTCGTTGCCCCAGAAGAGGCGCCCGACGATGAGTTGGTGGGCGGAGGACGAGATCGGCAGGAACTCGGTCAGTCCCTGCACGATCCCCAGCACGATCGCTTCGAACCAGGTCATTCCGGAGGCGTCTCCTCGTGGCGGGCGGTCAAGGCGTCCATCTTGCGGCCCTGGACCAGGGCGGTGACCCACAGTGCCAGGAACATCACGCCGACGACGAACATCATCGGCAACACGAAACCCGCGAGCAGCGTCGCGATCTCGACGATCCAGCCGAGCGTCACGCCCCACGGCCGGCGCAGCGTGCCCGCCGCGACGACGCACAGGACGGCCAGCACCAGGCCGATCACCAGGTATGACGTGTGGGCCGTGTCGTGCTGCGCCTTGGCGATCGCCCAGGCGACGAGCGCGCCGAGGAAGACCACCACGGTCTGCGACCCGACGACGACGCCCGCGAAGCGGCGCGTCATACGGTCGCCGACGCCGTGGACGAGAACGTTGCCGATCAGCCCACTCCCGGCGCTCATGCCTGAGTGACGCCGAGCAGCGCTCGGACGTCGGCGGCGGTCTGGATCGACCCGGTGGCCAGCACGCCACCGGCGACGCCGCCCTCGTCGGCGAGCTCCGCGGCGCGGTCGATCGCGTCGGCCATGCCGGGCACGACATCGACGCGGTCCTCGCCGAAGATCTCGACGGCGACAGCACCCAGGTCCTCGGGCCGCATGCTGCGGTGCGACGAGTTGCGAGTGATCACCACGTGATCCAGGACGGGTTCCAACGTCGAGAGCATGTCCTCGGCATCCTTGTCGGCGAAGATCGCCAGCACCCCGACCAGTTTCACGAAGGTGAACGAGTCGTTGAGTGCGTCGCGTAACGCACGGATACCGGCGGCGTTGTGCGCCGCGTCGACCAGCACGGTCGGCGAGCGCCGGACGATCTCCAGCCGGCCGGGTGAGTCGAGATCGGCCAGCGCGGCGCGCAGCACGTCGATGTCGAGCGCCCGCTCTCCCCCGCCGAGGAACGCCTCCGCCGCGGCGACGGCCGTCGCGACGTTGTGCGCCTGGTGGTCGCCGAAGAGCGGCACGTAGAGCTCCGGGTAGACCGCTGCCAATCCCCGGACAGTCAGCTGCTGGCCGCCGACGGCCTGGTCGCGTTCGAGCACTTCGAAGTCGATGCCCTCACGCTTGGCCGAACCGCCCACCTCGGCGACGCGCTCGGCGATGAGTTCGTCGACGCCGGGCTCCTGATTGCCGACGACGGTGATGGCGCCGTCCTTGATGATGCCGCGCTTCTCCAGGGTGATCTCCTCGACCGTCGAGCCGAGCAGCCGGGTGTGGTCCAACGAGACGGGCGTGATGACCGCGACGTCACCGTCGGCGACATTGGTGGCGTCCCACTGCCCGCCGAGTCCCACCTCGACGATCGCGACGTCGACCGGTGCGTCGGCGAAGGCGGCGTAGGCCATCACCACCAGGATCTCGAAGTACGTCGTCGTGGGCTCCCCCGCCGCGCGGGCCTCGTGGTCGATGATCTCGACGTAGGGCAGCACGTCGTCATACGTGGCGATGAAGCGTTCGGGGTCGATCGGCTTGCCGTTCAACGCGATCCGCTCGCGCACGTTGTGCAGGTGCGGCGAGGTGAAGCGACCGGTGGACAGGCCGGTCTCGCGCAGGATCCGCTCGACCGCACGGGTCGTGGTCGTCTTTCCGTTGGTGCCGGTCAGATGCACCATCGGGAAGGAATGCTGTGGGTCGCCGAGCAGCTCCATGATGCGGCGCACGCGCTCGAGCGACGGCTCCGGGCTGGACTCGGGCGTCCGTCCCAGGATCGCCTCCTCCACCTCCCGCAACCGCTTGCGGATCTCCAGCTGATGCGCGGCTTCGCGCTGCGCGGCGTCGGGTCGACCACTAGCCATGTGCACCATCCAACACCGTCGCGTCGGGGTCGTCGTCGAGTGGCAGGTGGATCCACACCGAGTCGGGCACACCGCCGCCGGTGCTCTCCCGCCCGGTCTCGGTGAAGCCGGAGTGCTCGTAGAAGCCGCGCGCGTGGTCGTTGCCGTCCAGGTAGGACAGCACCATCTCGTCATACCCGTCGGCCTTCGCCTTGGCGATGGCCGCGCGCATCAGCATGCCGCCGACGCCGGCGCTCTGGAACTCCGGCAGCACGTACAGCTTCCACAACGCCAGATGCCCGTCGAGCGGCCCGACGGACGTCATACCGACGATGTCACCGTCGTATTCGGCGACCGTGACCCGGCCGGCGCGTATGGCGGGGATCGTCGCGTCGGCGGTCCACCACTTGGCCAGGCCCATCGCGACGTAGTCCTCGCCCGCGATCGGCCCGTAGGTGGCCGGCCAGGTCTGCTGGCCGACCTCGATCACACCCTGGAGGTCGTCACCGGTCGCTGCCCGCAGCAGCACCCCGCTTGCCACCTTCATCGCTACTTCCCCTCTGCTGCAGATCCCGTTGCGGCGTGCGCGGGAGACTCGACGCGCTTGACCGAGATCGACACGTGCTTGCCGCCACCCAGGTCGGCGTCGACGGCGCCCGGCAGCTCGTGCCCCGCCCCCGCCGACCCGAACTGCACCGCCAGCGTCTCACGCATGATCAACTGCTGGTGGGTAACGGTCGCCTGCCAGGCGTCGTCGTCGCCGGCCACGCCGAGGCTGATCCGGTCGCTCACGTCGAGGCCGGCGTCCCGGCGGGCCTGCTGCACCGCGCGGATGATGTCGCGGGCCACGCCTTCGATGCGCAACTCGTCGGTGACGTCGGTGTCCAGCACCACGAAGCCGCCGCCGGGCAGCATGGCCGGCACCTGGCCGGCCTGCGCCTGGTCGGTGACGACCGACTCAAGAGTGAATTCGCCCTCCTGCAAGGGCAACCCGCCGCTCGTCACCGTGCCGTCCTCGGCGACGGACCAGTCGCCGGACTTGCTGCCCTTGATGGCGCGCTGGACGTCCTTGCCGAGACGCGGGCCGGCCGCGCGGGCGTTGACGGTGAGCTTCTGCTCGATGCCGAAGTCGGCCTCGCTGGCCTCGGCCAGATCGACCAGCCGCACCTCGCGCACGTTGACCTCGTCGGCGATCAGGTCGCTGAAGTCGCCCAGGGTCGCGGCGTCGTCGACGACGACCGTCAGCGCGGCCAGTGGCAGGCGCACGCGCAGCTGCTGCGCCTTGCGCACCGCCAGCGTCGTCGAGCAGACCGCGCGGGCACGGTCCATCGCCGCGACGAGTCGCTCGTCGGCGGGCAGGTCGGTGGCGACCGGCCAGTCGGTGAGGTGGACCGACCGGCCACCGGTCAACCCGCGCCATACCTGCTCGGTGGTGAAGGGCAGCAGCGGTGCGGCGACCCGGCAGACGGTCTCCAGCACGGTGTAGAGCGTGTCGAAGGCCGCCTGCGAGTCGTCGTCCGCGCCCCCCGTGGACCAGAAGCGTTCGCGGGACCGGCGGATGTACCAGTTGGTGAGCACGTCCAGGAAGGTCTGCACCGCGTCGCACGCACCGGCGACGTTGAACTCGTCCAGGTTCATGCGGACGGTCTCGACCAGCTCCCTGGTCTTGGCCAGCACGTAGCGGTCCATCACGTTGGCCGAGTCGGTGCGCCAACTCCCTTGCGCCCCAGCGGCGTTCGCATAGAGGCTGAAGAAATACCAGCTGCTCCACAGCGGCAACAGCACCTGCCGGACACCGTCGCGGATGCCCTGCTCGGTGACGATCAGGTTGCCGCCGCGCAGGATCGGGCTGCTCATCAGGAACCAGCGCATCGCGTCCGCGCCGTCACGGTCGAAGACCTCGGACACATCGGGGTAGTTGCCCAGGGACTTGGACATCTTCTGGCCGTCGCTGCCAAGCACGATGCCGTGGCAGATGACGTTCTTGAACGCCGGACGGTCGAACAGGGCCGTGGCCAGGATGTGCAGCGTGTAGAACCAGCCGCGCGTCTGACCGATGTATTCGACGATGAAGTCCGCCGGGTAGTGGTGCTCGAACCATTCGGCGTTCTCGAAGGGGTAGTGCACCTGGCCGTAGGGCATCGACCCCGAGTCGAACCACACGTCCAGCACGTCCTCGACCCGCCGCATCGTCGACTTCCCTGTCGGGTCATCGGGATTGGGCCGGGTCAGCTGGTCGATGCCGGGGCGATGCAGGTCGTCGACCTTGACCCCGAAGTCACGCTCGAGCTCCTCGAAGGACCCGTAGACATCGATCCGTGGGTGTGCCGGGTCGTCGGACTTCCAGACCGGCACCGGGCTGCCCCAGAACCGGTTGCGGGTGATCGACCAGTCGCGGGCGTTGGCCAGCCACTTGCCGAACTGGCCGTCCTTGACGTTGCCGGGCACCCAGTTGATCTCCTGGTTGTGCGCAAGCATGCGCTCCTTGAACGCCGTGACGTTGACGAACCAGGAGCTGACTCCCTTGTAGATCAACGGGTTTCGGCACCGCCAGCAGTGCGGGTAGGAGTGCTCGTAGGTCTCGCGCCGGAGCAGGACCGTGCCGGGCGTGACGCTTCCCGCGCTGGTCGAGTAGGGCGAGCCGCTAGGCGAGGCCGTATCGAGGCCCGGGGCTTGGTCTCGATACACTCCCCCGCTTCGCTCCTCCGCTACTCGACCGGCGCTGGTGGCGGCCTTGAGATCGTCGATGATGTGCGGGTTCGCGTCGAAGACGAGCATGCCCTCGTATTCGGTCACCGGGTGGGTGAAGCGCCCGTCGGGACCGACCGGCATGACCGGCTTGATGCCCTCACGTTCGGTGACGATCATGTCGTCCTCACCGAACGCGCCGGCGCTGTGCACCAGGCCGGTGCCGTCCGTGGTGGTGACGAAGTCGGCCGGGACGACGCGGAAGGCGTTGTCGTGGTCGGTGAAGTAGGTGAACGGCGGCGCATAGACCGACTCGAGCAGGTCATTGCCGGTCAGCCGGGCGACGACATACGGCTCGGGGTCGGCCTTGGCGTCACCGAAGAGCTCCTTGGCGTATGCCGCCAGCCGCGCGTGCGCGATGACATAACGCTGGGCGGTGCCAGTCGGCAGGTCCGTCTCGACGACGACGTAGTCGATGTCCGGCCCGACCATCACCGCGAGGTTGGACGGCAGGGTCCACGGCGTGGTGGTCCAGGTGAGGAAGTAGGCACCTTGCAGGACGTCGAGTTTGCTGCTGGTGCAACGGAATCCGACGGTGACCGCAGGATCCTGACGCATCTGGTAGACGTCCTCGTCCATCCGCAGCTCGTGGTTGGACAGCGGCGTCTCGTCGTTCCAGCAGTAGGGCAGCACCCGGAAGCCCTCGTAGATCAGCCCCTTGTCGTAGAGCTGCTTGAAGACCCAGATCACCGACTCCATGTAGTCGGGGTTGAGTGTCTTGTAGTCGTTGTCGAAGTCGACCCAGCGGCCCATCCGCTCGACATACTCACGCCACTCGTCGGTGTAACGCAGCACCGAGGCGCGGGCCGCCGCGTTGAACTTGTCGACCCCCATCTCGACGATCTCGTCCTTGGTCTTCAGACCGAGCTGCTTCATCGCCTCCAGCTCGGCGGGCAACCCGTGGGTGTCCCAGCCGAACCGGCGCTCGACCCGCTTGCCACGCATGGTCTGGTAGCGCGGGATGAGGTCCTTGACGTAGCCGGTGAGCAGGTGGCCGTAGTGCGGCAGGCCGTTGGCGAAGGGCGGACCATCGTAGAAGACGAACTCGTTGTCGCCGTTCTTCCCGGGCTCGCGCTGCTCGACCGACGCACGGAAGGTGTCGTCGGCCGCCCAGTACTCGCGCACGGCCTTCTCGATCGCCGGGAAGTCCGCCGACGACGAGACTCCGTGCGGTTCGGATGCGGTCAGATCGACCTTCGGATAGGTCATGCGAGTGCTTCTCTTTCGCGGTCGGCTCGTCCTGCTCGAGGACGACGCCTGCCCGTCGGGCCGGCACCGCGGTACCACCTCGCTTGTCGTATGGCGAAAAGGGCTCGTCATACGACCGCTCGTGCATGAGCTGTGACGGGCTCGTCCCGTCCGGTTCTACTGGGCACCCGCCGTTGACAGGCACGGACGCTGTTCTTCCGGAAGCTCGCCGCTGATGACGGCTCGAACGCTGCTGCCCGCATTCTATTCGTCCGAGCTCTGGGTCTCCAACTTGATTGCAGGCAAGCCCGCTGTCGGGCGCGAGCCTGTCGGTGTCACAAGGCGCCCCCGTCCCGGTTGCGGAGCCGGACGGTGCCTACGGGACGGCGATCGTCCGCTCAGAGCCTGGATTCGGCTACGACCTGCGGCGTCACCGGTGGTGGAACCTCTTGCGGGGTGTCGGTCTCATTCGTCGGCGGTCTATCAGCACATGCCTGAGGAGCTGGAAGGGCTACGTCGAGAGGTCAACGGATGTCGCGATCCTCGTCTTTCGCGACATCCGTTGACCTCTCACCGTCGACTGTCCGACTGTTACGTTGCAGCGGCCGATCGTCACGCGCCGCGTGACCATCATCGGGTCGCGTGTGAAAACGCAGCTACTTGTCGGCACCGTCGTTGTGCCGATCGGCAATCACTTGGCGTGCGCGGTCGCCGATCGCCATGCGGAGCATGGACGTGCGTGGATCGGTGTAGCGGGCGGAGGCTGGCTACTTGTCATAGGCAGTCGCGGGTGGCAGGCCTCGTGCGGCGCGGGCATGGTCAACGAGTTCGTGAATGACCTCTGTTTTCGCATCGTTGTACGAGACGCCGTCCTGCCATGCAGCTTGGGCTGCGGCTACCTTCGCGGCTTGGTAACGCGATGCATCCGCAGGGTGCTCGCGCGGCCAGTCGCGCAGGACGCGTTGATTGACCGATTCCCATCGCTCGCGCGTGAAGAAGTGTGCGATGCGTGTGCGACGCCCGTTGTGCTCGTAGATCATCACGGGGTGCGTGCGGACGCGGCTGGCGACTTTCCAGCCGCCAGACTCCAGAGCTGCGCGATGCGCGTTGAAGTCGTCCAGGCCACGGATGCAAACGGCGAGATCGATGATCGGCTTGGCCGCGAGCCCGGGAACGGAGGTGGAGCCGATGTGCTCGATCAGCCACTCGTCGTTGCCCAGGCTGCGCACCTCGTTCGCGGCGATCTCGAACTGGTGGGGCCAATCATGGTCATACGGCACGAGCACGCTCTCACACTAGACGGGTGTACACGCGCACGACGCCGCACGCGGATCGTCGTAAGGTCACGCTCCGCGTCTGATGTTGGAGTGCGAAGGCTTCTCGAACCTCTCGGAGGGTCACCTTCTGTTCCCAATCAACCTGCAGCTTCTGTCGATTCTCGGCTTGGATCGTCTCGACGGACTGGTGTGGGTTTCGTACCAATACAGAGAGAGGAATGGGCCGACCGGGTGTGAAGCGAGATCCGCCGACGACACGATCTGGACCTTGATCGGCGCCTCCGCGAGGTCTGTTGTGGCGTCGTAGCGCTCCAGGGTGTGGACAGACCATGTCGGGGTGGCATCGCTGATGCCCAACCCCTCCAGCTCAGCCCTGGTGCGCGGCGGGCCAGGCGCATATTCGTTCTCGCGATCCGGATTCTTCTCCAGATCATGGATCCGCACCAGCACGTGAGCTACGACGGATTCGTGCCCGGGATCCGGGTGGTGGGGATCAGAGCTCAAGAACGAGACGAAGCGCGGCGTCCACTCGCCTCAGCTCGCCGAACGTCAGGTGCCCGGCGCTGTCTCCCAGCCGCGTTGGGTCTATCGCAACGGTCTGTTCCACCAGCACACGCGTAATACGCCCGCCGATCTCGACCTCGGGCCTGAAGCTCGCGGCGCGTGCCGACGTCGACGTCGGCGCCACCAGCCACGTCGACAGGGGGAATTGATCGGACTGGACAACTACCGCGTACCGGCGATACCGCTGCTCATGCCCGCGCACATCGCGAGAAGCACGCAGCCGATAGACCTCACCACGCACGCAGGCTCTCCATGTCCCGGAGCACCTGCGCGGCTTCGGCGCGGTCCTGCTCATCCGCGGCAAGGGATTCAGCCTCGGCACGAAGTGCCTGGCGCGCGCGTTCGCGAGCAGCTTCGATCAACGCTGTCCGCACCGCCGTCGAGACCGACGTGCCGTCGCGCGTCAGCGTTGCCAAAGCCCTTGCCGCATCCTCATCGGGACGGAACGTAATAGTGTCGGCCATGATCCAAGTGTACTACATAACGTAAGACACGCTTGTTGCCGCCGGCCACCGATATCACCGTGGCGCGACCATGGTCGCCGAGCAGGTCGTGCTGCGGTCGAGCAGCACCCTCACGGTCCGGTCGACGACTTGAACCCCCACTCTCCAGTTGCTGACCCGTTGATCGGTCGTCGACACGGTGTAACACCGGCGCGCATTCTCGTGACAGGACGACGGGTCACCGCGCAGGCGCCGCGGATTAGCGTCTCTGCATCACCGACGTTCGCGACCACGGGAGGCCGCCCATGACCACTGTCAAAGCCGCGCTGTTCCAGACCCACTGGCGCGGGGACAAGGACAAGATGCTCGATGCGCACGAGGAGATCGCGCACGAGGCGGCCCGGCAGGGCAGCCAGGTCATCTGCTTCCAGGAGCTGTTCATGGGGCCGTTCTTCGCACAGGTCCAGGACAAGGCCTGGTACGAGTACGCCGAGGCCATTCCGGACGGCCCGATCGTGCAGCGCTTCAGCTCCATCGCCAAGGAGACCGGCCAGGTGATGATCCTGCCGATCTACGAGGAGGTGCAGCCGGGCGTGCTGTTCAACGCCGCCGCGGTCATCGACGCCGACGGCAAGTACCTCGGCAAATACCGCAAGACGCACATCCCACAGCTGCACGGGTTCTGGGAGAAGTTCTACTTCCGGCCGGGCGCCAACGACGGCTGGCCGGTCTTCGAGACCGCCGTCGGCAAGGTCGGCGTCTACATCTGCTACGACCGGCACTTCCCCGAGGGCTGGCGCGGCCTCGGCCTCGCCGGTGCCGAGATCGTCTTCAACCCGTCGGCCACGTCTCGCGGTCTGTCCAACCATCTGTGGAAGCTGGAGCAGACGGCCGCCGCCGCCGCGAACATGTACTACGTCGGTGCCCTCAACCGGGTCGGCATCGAGCCGCTCGGCGACGACGACTTCTACGGCACGTCGTACTTCGCCGACCCACGCGGCGCGTTCGTCGGCGACGTCGCCTCCGACCAGGTCGAGGAACTGGTGGTGCGCGACCTGGACCTCGACGCGATCCGCGAGCAGCGCGCCACCTGGGCGTTCTACCGCGACCGGCGTCCGGACACGTACACGGCCATCACCGAGCGATAGGTCGTATGGCGAGGTCTCGATACGGGCTCGCCTAGCGGCTCGCCCTACTCGACCGGCGTCATGGGGCTACTCGACCATCGACGTCGGCACTCGACCGGCGTCATGGGGATACTCGACCAGCGCCGGTCAGCGGCCGCGGGCCCGCAGCGCGAGCAGGGCGACATACAGGCCGGCGACCGCCCGGACGTCGTCGAGGTCGACACCGAGCCGCTCGGTGATCTGGTCCAGCCGGCGATAGACCGCCGGTCGGGACAGGTGGTGCGCCTGCGCCGTCGAGGACTTGTTGAGGCCGTTGGCGATGAAGCTCTCCAGCAGGTCGATGAGTTCCGGACTGTCCAGCAGCGGGCCCAGCTCGCGGTCCACGAAGTCCTGCACGTCGTGATTGGCGGCCAGCACCTCCACCAGACCCGGCAGCCGCAGATCGGCCAGCCGGACGACGATCGTGTCACGCCAGCCGAGCCGCGTCGCCACCTCCAGCGTCTGCCGCGCACGGGCGAACGACCGGCCCAGCCCGGCCAGGCCCTCCACCGGCGGCCCGGCCGCGACGAGCGCGATCCGCCCGTCGGACTCGGCGGACAGCTGTCGCCCGAACTCGTCCACGGTGCGGACCGGGTGGTCGGCGGCGCCACTGGACACCAGGATCCGCACGGTGCCGTGCTCCACCGGACCGAGCAGCGCCCCGACGCCGCACCGTCCGGCGACCGACCGCGCTCGGTCCAGCAGCATCGAGCACTCCCGGGGGCTCCTGGCCAGCCGCACGACCAGCGGGGTGAGCCGGTTGTGCCGGATCCGGAAGCCGGACGCACGGGCCCGCAGCTCCAACAGGTCGACGCCCCCGTGCCCGCCGAGCAGATCCGCCAGCAGCACACCCTGCGCCTCCCGTTGCCAGTCGCCGCTGCCACGGGAGACCAGTTTGTGCAGGTTGAGGGCCTCGACGCCGCGTCGGGCGACCACCTCCGAGCGTTCGGCCGGTTCACCATGAGCGAAGAGGATGAGGGTGCCCCACGGGCGGCCCTCCTCGGTCAACGTCGCGGCCACGATGCCGTCGGGCGTGGTGTGCACGTCACCGCCTCCGGCGCAGCGCGACACGTAGTGCGACAGCCGCGTCCAGTCCCGCAACACCTCCCGCAGCCCGGCCTCGCCGGCTGCCAGTTGCACCTGCCGAGCGGTGTTCTCCACGACCACCGGGCACCCTGCCAGCCCGGCGAGCTCGTCGACCAGCGCCTGCATGGGAGCACGCTGGATCGTCAAGCGGTGCAACGCGTCCCGCACGTTCTCCGACACCGTCGATCGGCTGGTGGCGCGCGCGAGGATCGTCGTCTGCACCTCCTCGGTGATGGTGACGAAGGCGACCGGTCGCCACATCACGACCAGCGGCAGGTCCGCGGCGCGGCAGGCCCGCAACAACGCGCGTGGAACGTCGTCGAAGGTGCGGCCGATGCCGAGGAACACCGCGGTGGCGCCGGCCTCGGAGATCTTCTCGACATACTCCACCTGATCCTCGTCGGCGGCGAGCATCGCACCGGTGGTGAGCACCACCTCGTCGCCGGTGAGCATCGTCCCGATGTCGGGCACCTCCCCCACATGGCACCAACGGACGGGGTCCGACAGGTGGTCGTGGCCGTGCACCACCTCCGGCTGGCCCTCGCGGCTCGCCGCGAGCTCGATCACCTCGGCCAGCGTCATCAACTGCATCGGACCGCCTTTCCGGCAGGGGTTGATCGTGGTCGTCTGCTCCCCTCACTCTCCCTGATCCGTCGCGCGCGTGCGGCCGGTTTGGTGGCGATACAACACGCAACGCAGCGGCTGTGATGCGTGACACCGTGCACGAGTTCGAGCACGCTGGGCGCGGCTACTGTGGCCGGCATTCTCGTTCGATGCGAAGGAGCCCTGCCGATGACCGTCGATGCCTCATCAGTTGCCCGCGACGGTCAGATCGAAGGCCCCGACGGTCGCGTCGAACTCCAGGACACCCGGGTCCTGACCGATCCGGCGTTGGCGAACGAGGACCTGGTGCCCGTGCCGGTGACGCAGCGGACCTGGCACACCTACAACTACACGGCGCTCTGGGTGGGGATGAGCCACAACATACCGTCCTGGCTCCTCGCCTCCGGACTCGTGGCGGCCGGAATGTCCTGGCAGCAAGCGGTTTTCATCATCCTGCTGGCCAACGTGATCGTCCTCGTCCCAATCCTGCTCAACGGCCACGGTGGCACGAAGTACGGCATACCGTTCCCGGTGCTCGCGCGCTCGTCGTTCGGCATCTTCGGCGCCAACCTGCCGGCCCTCATCCGTGCTCTGGCCGCCACCTGCTGGTTCGGGGTGCAGACCTGGATCGGCGGTGAAGGCATCTTCCTGCTGGCCGGGAAGATGTTCGGCAGCGGCTGGGCCAACGCGAGTCACATCGGTGACTTCGCCTGGACCCAATGGCTCAGCTTCATCGTCTTCTGGCTGATCGAGATCGCGATCATCGTCCGCGGCATCGAGACGCTGAAGCACTTCGAGAACTGGGCCGCCCCGGTCGTGCTCGTCGCGGCGGTTGCCCTGCTGATCTACATGTGGATCAAGGCCGGCGGCGTCGGTGACATCCTCTCCCAGCCCGGCACGTTGCACGGTCACGAGTTCTGGAAGGCGTTCGGGCCGGCTCTGATGGGGATGATCGGCTTCTGGGCGACGCTGTCGCTGAACATCTCCGACTTCACCCGGTTCGGCGGCTCCCAGCGTCAGCAGATGCTCGGCCAGACCTACGGGCTGCCCACCACCATGACCTTCTTCGCACTGCTGTCGGTGTTCGTCACCTCCGCTTCGGAGAAGGTCTACGGCGAGGTCATCTGGGACCCGATCCAGCTGGCCGCCCGCATCGACAACTGGGTGGGGACGCTGCTCGCCCTGGCCACCGTCATGATCGCCACCCTCGCGGTGAACGTCGCGGCCAACCTGGTCAGTCCGTCCTACGACTTCGCCAACGCGGTCCCGCGGCACATCAACTTCCGGCGCGGTGCACTCATCACCTGCGTGCTGTCCGTGCTGATCATGCCGTGGAAACTGGTGTCGGACCCCAGCATCTACATCTTCACCTGGCTCAACTTCGTCGGCGCCATCCTCGGCCCGGTCGCCGGCATCCTGCTGGCCGACTACTGGTTCGTGCGCCGCCGCAAGCTCGTGGTGCGCGACCTCTACACCCGGGGACGGGGCCTCTACTGGTTCCGCGGCGGATGGAACTGGATCGCAGTCGGCTCGTTCGTCGTCGCGGCGGTCCTGGCCGGCGGCGGGTCCTACTCGGGGGTCGATGCCAAGGGCGACAAGACCGGGCCCTTCCCGGTCGACGGCATGATCCCCTTCCTGAAGCCGCTCGCGGACTACGGTTGGATCATCGGCCTGGTCGCCGGCGCCGTCATACACACCGCCTTGATGAAGCTGTCGAAAGCACCTGTCTCGTATGACGATTCGGCGCAGCCCGCCGAGGAGGACGAAGGAGTCACAGTATGACGACAACACTCATCAGCGGCGGCCAGGTCGTCTCACCGCAGGGCGCCGCACCGGCGGACGTGCTCGTCGACGGCGAGATCATCTCCGCGGTGCTCGCACCGGGAACCGCCGCGACGCTCGGCATCAGCGCGGACCGCACACTCGACGCCTCCGGCAGATACGTCCTGCCGGGCGGCATCGACGTGCACACCCACATGGACATGCCGTTCGGCGGCACCTTCAGCGTCGACGACTTCGAGACCGGCACCCGTGCCGCGGCCTGGGGCGGCACCACGACCATCGTCGACTTCCCGGTGCAGCAGAAGGGCGGCTCGCTGCAGGAAGCGGTCGACACCTGGCACGCGAAGGCCGAGGGGAAGGCCTGCATCGACTACGGCTTCCACGCGATCCTGGCCGACGTCAATGAGACGTCGCTGAAAGAAATGGACGGACTGGTCGACCAGGGCGTCACCAGCTTCAAGTTGTTTATGGCCTATCCGGGGGTCTTCCTGTCGACCGACGACCAGATCATCCAGGCGATGTATCGCGCCAGCGACAACGGCGCGACCATCATGATGCACGCGGAGAACGGCACCGCCATCGACCAGATCGTGCAACGGGCCATCGCCGCGGGCCACACCGAACCGAAGTACCACGGCCTCACCCGGCCGATCGCCCTCGAAGCGGAGGCGGTCAACCGCGCGACCCAGATGGCCGACGTCACCGGCGCGCCGCTCTACTTCGTGCATCTGTCCAGCGGTGCCGCCGTGGACGTCGTCACCGAGGCGCGCGACGCGGGCCGCAATGTCTTCGGCGAGACCTGCCCGCAATACCTCTTCCTCGACGAATCCGATCTGGCACGACCGGATTTCGAGGGCGCCAAGTACGTCTGCACGCCGGCGCTGCGACCGCAGGAGGAGCAGGCCAAGCTCTGGCGTGGCCTGCGCACGAACGACCTGTCCGTGGTCGCGACCGATCACTGCCCGTTCTGTTTCGTGCCCGACAAACAGCTCGGCAAGGACGACTTCCGCGCCATACCCAACGGACTGCCGGGTGTCGAACACCGGATGGACCTGCTGCACCTCGGCGTCACCAGGGGCGAAATCAGTCTGGCGCGTTGGGTGGAGATCTCGTCGGCGACGCCGGCACGGATGTTCGGCATGTATCCGAAGAAGGGCGTCATCGCTCCGGGTTCCGACGCCGACATCGTGCTCTACGACCCGACCGCGAAGCAGACGGTGTCCGCACAGACCCACCACATGAACGTCGACTACTCCGTCTACGAAGGATGGGAGTTCACCGGCAAGGTCGACACAGTGCTTTCGCGCGGCGAGATCGTCCTGCACGCCGGCGAATTCACCGGCTCCCCCGGTCGCGGCCGATTCCTCAAGCGCTCCCTGTCGCAGTACCTCGTGTGATGGACTTCGGCGTCGTCCTGCAGACCACTCCCCCGTCGGCGCGGGTGGTCGATCTGGCAGTGCAAGCCGACCGACTCGGGTTCAGCCACGTCTGGACGTTCGACAGTCACATCCTGTGGCAGGACCCCTATCCGATCTACAGCCAGATCCTGGACCGCACCCGCCGGGTCACCGTCGGACCGATGGTCACCAACCCGACCACCCGGGACTGGACGGTGACCGCCTCGTTGTTCGCGACCCTGAACGAGATGTACGGCAACCGCACCGTCTGCGGTATCGGACGGGGCGACTCGGCGGTCCGGGTCGAGGGCGGGCGTCCGAGCACGCTGGCCGCCCTGCGTGAAGCCGTCGGCGTCATCCGGGGTATGGCGTCCGGCGAGGCTGTGTCGTATGGCGATTCGACGCTGCGCCTGCCATGGGCGGCCATGTCCCGGCTCAAGGTATGGGTGGCGGCATACGGCCCGAAGGCCCTGCACCTGACCGGTGAGGTCGCCGACGGCTACATCCTGCAACTGGCGGATCCGCAGATCACCGCCTGGATGGTCGACGCGGTGCGGTCGGCGGCGAGCGCCGCCGGTCGTGACCCGGACCAGCTGACCATCTGCGTGGCGGCCCCGGCATACGTGACCGACGGCACCGCCGAGGCTGCCGAGCACGCCCGGGACCAGTGCCGCTGGTTCGGCGGCATGGTCGGCAACCACGTCGCCGACATCGTCAGCCGCTATGGCGAGTCCTCCGGCGTGCCCACGGCATTGACCGATTACATCGCCGGACGGCAGGGCTACGACTACAACCAGCACGGACGGGCCGGCAACACACACACCCAGTTCGTGCCCGACGAGATCGTCGACCGCTTCTGCGTCATCGGCCCGCCGGAAGAACACGTCAAGCGCATCGAGGAGCTGCGCGAGCTGGGCGTCGACCAGTTCGCGGTCTACCTGCAGCACGACGACAAGGAGCACACCCTGGCGGCATACGCCGATCGGGTGATGCCGTTGGTCAATCTGCAGCAGGACGCGCGTTCCACGCCGGTCGAGCGACGTCCTGAGTAGCCCGTGAGGAACGAGCGGGCGTATCGAAGGGTAGCGAGGAACGAGCGTATCGAGACCTATTCGCCGACGGTGAGGTGCACGCCGTCGGCGATCCGGTAGGGGCTGCCGTCGACGATCGCGCCGAGTGTGCGCCGCAGCCGGGAGACCTCGGCGCGTGCCGCCACGACGTGCTCGCCGTCACCGAACAGCGCCACGCTCAGGTCGTATGGCGTCAGGCCCGCCGGGCCTGCGGCGACCAGCTGCTGCAGGATCTGCGCGTGCCGGCGGGACAGCGCCACCCGCCACGGCTCGGCGTCGGCGCGGATCTCGACGACCGGCCGGGGGTGCAGCTGCAGATGTGCCGCGAGCCGGCGTTCGGTGCCCGCAGGGCGGACCAGCCAGCCCAGATCCAGCCGCTCCGGCAGGCACAGCCCCAGGCCGGGCACGGCGAGCGGCTTGTCGTGTTGCGGCGCCGCGATGCGATCGCGGGTGGTGACTCCCGCGCTGTGCGCCACCCAGCCGGCGTCGTCGACGACCAGCGCCGGTCCACCCGCCGCGGAGACGATCGGCTCGGCCGCCTGGCGAAGCCGCTCGAGCGCTGCCTCGTGGTGGCGGCGCAGCAGCGACTCGGCCAGCAGCACCGCGGTCTCGACGAGCGCGCTGATCGCCGGGTGCAGGGTCAGCGCCGGTCCGCTGATGTCCACGATGCCCAGCAACTCGCCGGTACGGGGGTCATGGATCGGGAAAGCCGTGCAGTACCAAGGGTGCTGGGCTTGTTCGAAGTGCTCGGCGGAGAAGAGCTGGACCGGACTGCCTTCCTGCAGCGCGGTGCCGATCGCGTTGGTGCCGACCTCCGCCTCGGTCCAGCGGGCACCCTCGCTGAAGCCGAGCTCGTCGGCGCGCCGCCGCACCCTGCTGTCTCCCCGCCGCCACAGGATCACGCCGTCACCGTTGGTGACGACCATCAGGAAGTGCGACGCGTCCGCGACACTCGCGATGACTCGCGCCAGGTCGTCGATCACCAGCCGCAGCGGTGACGCGGCACGCAGCCGCTCGAGTCGCTCCGGCGAGACCGGGTCGCGGGCGCCGGTCCGGTCCGGCACCAGGCCGAAGCCGAGCACCCGCTGCCACGAGCGCGACACCAGTGGGCGCGGCCGCATGGACGCGTGCCCACCACCGAGCACGGTGTCGTGCATGCGCATCAGCTCCCGCGCGTAACCGGCGAGATCGGTGCCGAATGCGATGGCGTTGTAGTCGGTCACGCACAACTCCTTCGGCGATGCCACGGACCGGCGTTGCAACGTGCTGCAACGCTTCCGATCAGCGTAGCCGCGGAGTGTGCTGTGGGTCACAGTCGCTCGAGAAAGGACCTGCGCGATGACCGAGACCCTGGACGTCCCCGCTGCCGCGACCGACCACACCACGCCGCGGCACCGGGCGGAGGCCTGGTTGGCCGCCTTCGACGCCGCTCTGCGGGCGCGCGATGTCGAGGCTGCCGCCGGCCTCTTCGCCACCGACAGCTTCTGGCGGGACCTGGTGTCGTTCACCTGGAACATCCGGACCGTGGAGGGCCGGGACGGCATACGGGACCTGCTGCAGCACACGCTCGACCGCACCGACCCCACCGACTGGCAGTTCAGTGAGGAACCCGCCGATGCCGGTGGGGTGATCGAGTGTTGGATCACCTTCGAGACCGCCGTCGGCCGGGCGAAGGGTCACCTGCGGCTGAAGGACCAGGACGGCGAGACCCGGGCCTGGACCTTGCTGACCAGCCTCCGCGAACTCAAGGGGCACGAGGAGAACCAGGGCACCCGCCGCCCGCAGGGGGTCGAGCACCAGCTGGCCCGCGGCCGGAAGTCGTGGCTGGAGAAGAAGCAGGATGAGGAGTCCTCGCTCGGGCGCACCACCCAGCCGTATGTCGTGGTGATCGGCGGCGGACAGGGTGGCATCGCCCTCGGTGCGCGCCTGCGCCAGCTGCAGGTGCCGCACGTCGTGCTCGACAAGCACGACCGGCCCGGCGACCAGTGGCGCGGCCGCTACAAGAGTCTGTGCCTGCACGACCCGGTGTGGTACGACCACCTGCCCTATCTGCAATTCCCTTCGAACTGGCCGGTGTTCGCGCCGAAGGACAAGATCGGCGACTGGCTGGAGATGTACACCCGGGTGATGGACGTGCCCTACTGGTCGCGCTCGACGGTGCGGTCGGCGACATACGACGAGGACACGAAGACCTGGCGCGTCGTGGTCGACAAGGACGGCGAGGAGGTCGTCCTGGAGCCGAAGCAACTGGTGTTCGCGACGGGTATGTCGGGCAAGCCCAACCTGCCCAGCTTCCCCGGGATGGACATCTTCCAGGGCGAGCAGCAGCACTCCAGCCAGCACCCGGGACCGGAGGCCTACACGGGCAAGAAGGTGGTGGTCATCGGCTCGAACAACTCCGCGCACGACATCTGCGGGGCGCTGTGGGAGCACGACGCCGACGTGACGATGGTGCAGCGGTCCTCGACCCACATCGTGAAGTCGGCGTCACTGATGGACATCGGCCTCGGCGACCTCTACTCCGAGCGGGCGGTCGCGTCCGGCGTGACCACGGACAAGGCGGACATGATCTTCGCCTCGCTCCCCTACCGGATCATGCACGAGTTCCAGATCCCGCTCTACCAGCAGATGGCCGAGCGCGATAAGGACTTCTACGACCGACTGGAGAAGGTCGGCTTCCACCACGACTGGGGCGACGACGGGTCGGGCCTGTTCATGAAGTACCTGCGGCGCGGTTCGGGCTACTACATCGACGTGGGCGCGTCGGAGCTGGTGTGCGACGGCAAGGTGAAGTTGGCGCACGGCAACGTCGACCACCTGACGGAGACTTCGGTGGTGCTGGAGGACGGCACCGAGTTGCCCGCCGACCTGGTCGTCTACGCCACCGGCTACGGCTCGATGAACGGCTGGGTCGCCGACATCATCGACCAGGCGACCGCGGACAAGGTCGGCAAGGTGTGGGGGCTCGGCTCCGACACCACCAAGGATCCAGGGCCCTGGGAGGGCGAGCAGCGCAACATGTGGAAGCCGACCCAACAGGAGGCGCTGTGGTTCCACGGCGGCAACCTGCACCAGTCGCGGCACTACTCGCTCTACCTGGCGCTGCAGCTGAAGGCGCGTTACGAGGGCATCGACACCCCCGTCTACGGCCTGCAGGAGGTCCACCACACGAGCTGATGGCCTCCCGCGAATGTGGATCGCGCTACTGGTGACGCGGCGCCAGTCGGCGATGTATGTCGGTGACGTGCTCCGGGCCGTTGCCCTTCTGCAGGTTGTCCAGGTTGACCTGGCCGCCCAGCGCGAGGATCGGCTCGAAGTAGAAGATCTCGTCCTGGCCCAGCTCACCCTGGGCGTCGCGGGCGGCCTTGTGCAGCTCACGCAGGTCGGCCAGGTGCGACGTGGAGCCGATGAGGTGCTCGCGGAAGAATGACGTGGCGTCCTCGGCGACCACCGCGTTGTGCTGGAAGTGCGGGTCCAGGCACTGGATGCGATCGCTTCCGCCGGGGCGGTCGTAGTGGTAGAGGTGCCCGAAGCTGGTGATGGCGAACGGGATGCTCGTCACGGACGGACCGAACCAGGTCTGCAGCACCGGCATCCAGGTGCCCGGGTCGACCAGCGCGAGACGCCCTCCGCCATACCAGCCGAGGCCGTGTGCCCGCCACAGCTCGATCAGCGCGGACGGCAGCTGCGCTTCGCCATACGTGATGAAGTCGGCGTCCGGGACGCGCGTGCCGGCATCCGGGGGGAAGGTGTCGACGAACGGCTGCACCGCGATGGGCTCGGGCATTTGGTCACTCCACAGTGTTCCGGCGATCGGACATTTCACCCCGACGGTATCGCCCGGCACCACGGTCGGCGGGATTGCCCGTCGTGTGGCGGCTCGCGCCGACCGCACTCTGACGGTCCCATGCACGAGTGACGGCCGAATGCGACCGTCGCTCGTGCAGCCGGCCGTCAGAGTCGCCGGCGGTAGAGGCGAAACCGATTGGGCAGCGCGGACGGGTGGATGGGATCATGAGCGGCATGACTGACGCCGCCGACAACGCCACACCCCAGATCCCCGATAAGCCGACCGTGGACGGCTTGGAGGACAAGTGGGCGGCTGTATGGCGGGAGCAGGACACCTACACGTTCGACCGTGAGCGCGCGCTGTCCCTGCCCCGGGACCAGGTGTTCTCGATCGACACCCCTCCCCCGACCGCGAGCGGCAGCCTGCACGTGGGTCACGTGTTCGGTTACACCCACACCGACGTGGTGGCGCGCTACCAGCGGATGCGCGGCAAGGAGGTGTTCTACCCGCTCGGCTGGGACGACAACGGCCTGCCCACCGAGCGGCGCGTGCAGAACTACTACGGCGTGCGCGGCGACCACTCGGCGGCATACGACGCCGATTTCACGCCGCCGTTGCGCGGTGCCGAGGGCAAGTCGGTCAAGGCGGCCGACCAGGTGCCGATCAGCCGCGCCAACTTCATCCCGCTGTGCGAGGAGCTGACTACCGAGGACGAGGTGGCCTTCGAGTCGCTCTTCCGCCGGCTCGGTGTGTCGGTGGACTGGTCGCAGACCTACCGCACCATCGACGACCGATCGCGAGCCGTCGCACAGGAGGCGTTCCTGCACAACCTCGAGCGCGGCGAGGCCTATCAGGCGGAAGCGCCCGGCCTGTGGGACGTGACGTTCCAGTCCGCGGTCGCCCAGGCCGAGCTGGAGGCTCGTGACTACCCGGGCGCCTTCCACCGGGTCGCCTTCCACCACGGCGACGGACCCGTCTACATCGAGACCACCCGTCCCGAACTGATCCCCGCGTGCGTGGCGCTGATCGCGCACCCGGACGACGAGCGCTACCGGTCGCTCTTCGGCTCCACGGTGACGTCGCCGCTCTTCGGCGTGGAGATCCCCGTGGTCGCGCACCGGCTCGCCGAGCCCGACAAGGGCGCCGGCATCGCCATGTGCTGCACCTTCGGTGACCTCACCGACGTGACGTGGTGGCGCGAGCTGCAGTTGCCCACCCGCTCGATCATCACCCGCAACGGCCGGCTGCAGGGCGAGACCGCGGCGTGGATCGCCGGCGGCCCCGGCGCCCAGCTGTATGCCGAGAGCATGGCCACCAAGACGGTGCATTCCGCCCGGGTCGCGATCGTCGACGCGCTGCGCGAGTCCGGCGACCTGGACGGTGAGCCGAAGCCGACCCAGCGCAAGGCGAACTTCTTCGAGAAGGGCGACAAGCCACTGGAGATCGTGACCTCCCGCCAGTGGTACCTCACCAACGGCGGGCGGGACGCCGACCTGCGCAAGGCGCTGGTCGCGCGCGGTGAGCAGATCGACTTCCACCCGGCCTTCATGCGCAGCCGCTACGCCAACTGGGTCGACGGCCTGAACGGCGACTGGCTGATCAGCCGCCAGCGGTTCTTCGGGGTGCCCTTCCCGATCTGGTATCCCCTCGACGCCGACGGTGAGATCGACCACGAGCACCCGATCCCGGCCGCGCCGGAGACCCTGCCGATCGACCCGGCCACCGACGTGCCACCGGGTTACACCGCCGAACAGCGCGGAATGCCAGGCGGATTCGTCGGCGACCCGGACATCATGGACACCTGGGCGACATCATCGCTGTCCCCGCAGATCGTGTCGGGATGGCCGGTGACGAGCAACGCCGGTGGCCGCAACGACGCCGACCTCTTCGCCAAGATCTTCCCGATGGACATGCGCCCGCAGGGCCACGACATCATCCGCACCTGGCTGTTCGCGACCGTGGTCCGCAGCCACTTCGAGCACGACAGCGTGCCGTGGAGCGATGCGGCGATCAACGGCTGGATCCTGGACCCGGACCGCAAGAAGATGTCCAAGTCCAAGGGCAACGCCGTCACGCCCGAGGACGTGCTGACCCAGCACAGTGCCGACGCCGTGCGTTACTGGGCCGCCTCGGGCCGCCTCGGCATGGACGCGGCATACGACGAGAGCCAGATGAAGGTCGGCCGTCGGCTGGCCATGAAGCTGCTCAATGCCAGCAAGTTCGCGCTCGGCATGGGTGAGGTCGAGGGTGACCTCGCGGCGGCGGTGACCGACCCGCTCGACCTGGCAATGCTCGCGGGGCTGCACGAACTGGTCCGGCAGGCGACCACACATTTCGAGGCGTGGGACTACACCCGCAGTCTGGAACTGACCGAGGCGTTCTTCTGGACGTTCTGCGACGACTACATCGAGCTGATCAAGGACCGTGCGTATGGCGGCCAGGGCGACGCGCCGGCGGGGAGCGCCCGAGCTGCGCTGCGCATCGCGCTCGATGTCCAATTGCGTTTGTTCGCACCGTTCCTGCCCTACTCGACCGAGGAAGTGTGGTCCTGGTGGCACGCGGGCTCCGTGCACCGTACGGCGTGGCCGACACCTGAGGAGTGCGGCCCCGCGACCGGCGACCCGACGGCGCTGCAGGTCGTCGGCGAGGCACTGGCCGGCATCCGCAAGGCGAAGTCGGACGCGAAGCTCGGCATGCGCGCGGAGGTGACGACGCTGACCCTTGCCGCTCCCGCGCAGCTGCAGGAGCTGGTGCGGGCCTCCGAGGCCGACCTGCGCGCGGCCGGCAAGCTGACCGGTTCGCTGGAGTATGCCGCCGCCGACGCGCTCGAGGTCCGGGACGTGCAGCTCGTGCCGCCGCCACCGCGCACGAAGTGACGACAGTAGCGACGTCCTCGCGGCATACGCCCATCCACGGCGAGAAAGTAACGACAGTAGCGACGTCCTGGCGGCATACGCCCGTCCACGGCGAGAAAGTAACGACGGTAGCGAGTTCCTCGTCACGAAACCGTCGCGTTCTGCCACGCACGCGCCGGTCCCGTCCTACGTTGGAGCGGTGAGTTCTGGGGAGGACACGCCGCCACGGCGGCCGGATCGCCGCATGCTGCTCGTCGGCGCGGCGACGGCTCTGGCGCTCATGGTGCTCATCGTCGTCACCACGGCCAAGAGCCCACCGATCCTGCACGCGCCCGACCGCGATCCGAACATCCATATCCGGTACGGCAGGTTCACACCACCGACGCCGCCCGGCGCGAGTCGGAGCAGCCAGTCGACGTCCGCGCAACCCGCCAACTCGCACGCGGCGAATGCGCTCGGGACGATCCTGCTGGACATCGTGCTGGGCCTGCTGCTGCTGGGTCTGCTCTGGCTGCTGGCCGCCATCGTCGTGGCCGCGATCCGACGGTTCCGGGACCGCCGCCGCACCCGGCTGCAGGGTCCGCTGCCGGACGTCGGCGACGCCGTGCTCGATGCGGTGGCCGAGGCGGCCCGGCGCCAGGAGGGCCTGCTGCTGGACGGTGCCCCATCCAACGCCGTCGTCGCCTGCTGGGTCGACCTGGAGCAGTCCGTCGCCGCCGTCGGCGTCGAGCGCCGGCCCAGCGAGACGTCCGCCGAGCTGACGATCCGGGTTTTGAACGCCCTGGACGTCGACCGCACGTCGCTGCGCACATTGGGTGCGCTCTACCGGGAGGCGCGTTTCTCGGCGCATCCGCTGACCGAGGAGCACCGCACCGCCGCGCTGGACGCCCTACGGACCCTGCGCAGCTCGCTGCCCGCCACGCAGGAGCGAGTATGACGACGCGCGAACCGGACTCCGGCGCAAGCCTCCGGCGCACGTGGGTGAAGCGTTTCGCGACCCTGCTCGCCTGCTGGCTGGCGACGTGGGTCTTCGCCTCCTGGCTGCAGCTGCGACCCCGGCCGATCGGACTGCTCGCCGCTGCCGGGCTGCTGTTCGCGGTCTGCTGGTGGGCCGCAGAACGCCGGCTCGACTGGGATCCGGCCGAGTGGGAGGGCGACCCGATGGGCCGCCGGATGCGCACCGGTTCGGACTCCAGGATCAGCTACTTGCGCCGGCAGATCGAAGATGCGTCGGTGCCGAAGGACTCCGGCGCCAACGCGAGCGCGACCGGACTGCAGGGCATCCTGCGGGATTTGGCGCTGGACCGGTTGCGGCTGCGTGCCGCGGAGGGCGGCGCCGCGCAGGTCCCCGACGACGCCGCGTTGCTGGCCCACGCCGACCCGCGACTGGCCGAATACCTCTCGGCCCGACCGGCACCACCGGTCAGTAGACAGACCGTGAACGACATCATCAACCGCATCGAGGCACTGTGACCGAGCACACCACCGTCATACCGACCATCGCCGAGACCACCGAGCGCGCTGAGCAGATCCTCGACAGCGTCGACCGGGCCGTCGTCGGCAAGCGCCACGCCCTCGAACTGGTGCTGGCGACCGTGCTCGCCGGTGGCCACGTGCTACTGGAGGACAACCCCGGTCTCGGCAAGACACTCGCCGCCCGCTCGCTGGCGCAGACGCTGGGACTGGACTTCGCCCGTGCGCAGTTCACCCCCGATCTGCTGCCGGCGGACCTGACCGGGTCGTTCATCTTCGACCAGCGCAACGCGACCTTCGAGTTCCGCCACGGCCCGCTGTTCACCGGGCTGCTGCTGGCCGACGAGATCAACCGGACGCCACCCAAGACCCAGGCGGCCCTGCTGGAGGCCATGCAGGAGCGTCAGGTCACCGTCGAGGGGCAGACCTTCCGGCTGCCGCACCCCTTCCACGTCATCGCGACGGCGAATCCCGTGGAGTACGAGGGCACCTACCCGCTGCCCGAAGCCCAGTTGGATCGCTTTCTCGCCCGGGTCAGCTTCGGCTATCCGACCGCGGAGGAAGAGACCGACGTGTTGCGGCGGCGGCTGCAACGACAGCAGGAGGACATCTCCCTGGAGCCGGTCACCGACGCCGCCGGGCTGCTCGGCATGCAGTCCGCGGTCGAACGGCTGCAGGTCGAGGAGTCCGTGGTCGACTACTGCGTACGTCTCGCCGCCGCCACCCGCGACCACACGCAGGTGCTGATCGGGGCGTCACCCCGTGGCTCGCTCGCGCTCCTGCTCGTCGGCCGCGCGCTCGCGGTCGTCCGGGGCCGTGACTTCGTCACCCCGGAGGACGTCAAAGCCGTGGCGCTGGCCGTGCTCTCGCATCGGGTGACCATCAAGCCCGAACTCTGGATGAGTGGCGTCACCGCGTCGTCCGTGGTCCGCGGACTGCTCGGCAGCGTGCCTGCGCCGGCGACGGCGAAGGGCTGAACGCCGGTGGCGAACCGCACCTTCTCGCCGCAGACGGATCCGGGGTGGCGCATCACCCCGGCCTTCCTGCGCGCTGCGCTGGTCGGGGCCGTGCTGCTGGGCGCGGCGGTCGGCTTCGGTCGGCCGGACCTGCTCGTTCTCGGGACGCCACTCGCCGTGATCACCGTGTGGACGCTGGCGACCCGGCCGGGCGGCAGACCGCAGATCCGCGGCACGGTCTCGACCACCTCGCCGGTCGAAGGCAGCACCGAGGCGTGGACGCTACGGATCGATGAGGCCGACGGTGCCGAGCAGTTCGCGGCGTATGTCGCCGACCGGCGCGGCCTCACCACGACTCCGGCGTCCGGTGCCGTCTGCGGGCCGCTCGAGTCCGGCCACGCTGTGTCGACGCTGCGCTGGCGGCCGGACCGGTGGGGCACCCACCAGCTCCTCAGCACCCGCATCGCCGTGTTGGGGGCGTGGGGCGGTTACCGCTACGGCACCGTGCGCCTCCCCGGTCCGGTCGTCAGCACGCTGCCCGACACCGCCGCCTTCGATGCCACCCGTGGGCTGCCGCACCCGCAGGGCCTGATCGGGCTCAACCGCAGCAACACCAAGGCCGAGGGCACCGAGTTCGCCGACATCCGGCAGTTCCAGGTCGGCGACCGGCTCCGGCGCATCCACTGGCCGGTGTCCGCACGCACCGGTCGACTGCACGTGCGCACGTCCTTCGCCGAGCAGGACAGCGAAGTGCTGATCGTGCTCGACGCGTCCGCCGACTTCAGCACCGCAGATCCGGAGGCGGACTCCGCCAGCTCCCTCGACCTGGGCGTGCGCGCGTCGGCAGGGCTCGCGACATACTTCCTCGGCCGTGGCGACCGAGTGGGCCTGGAGGCGGTCGGCGGGATGCGACCCGTCCGTGTCCCGGTCGGCATGGGTGCGCTGCACCGCCGCCGGATCATCGATTGCCTCGCCGGCATCGAACGCGGGATCGGCACCGGCTTCCACACCACTGCCGTCCGCACCCCGTTCCGCGCCGGCGCGGTGCTGCTGCTGATCAGCCCGCTGCTGAGCCAGATGCCGCTGGCGCTGGCCGCGAAGCTCGCCCAGCGCGGTATGACGGTCGTCGTCATCGACTGCTTCCCCGGTGACATCCCGCAGGACGACGCCGGACTGGCCGTCGCCACCCGGCTGCGGCTGCTGGAGCGCGAGCGCGAGATCCGTGCCATCGAACGGCTCGGCGTGCCCGTCACCCGGTGGCGCGGGCCGGGCAGCCTGGACCCGGTGCTGGGCCGCCTGTCGGCCCGGCCACGGCCACGGGTGGTGCGCCGATGAACTTCCTGCCCCGCATGGAGCGCATCGTCCAGCTGCACCGCGACCGGGCCATTGCCATCGCCACCGCCCTGCTGGCGGCACTGGCGCTGCTGGCCGTGACTGATGTCGTCGGCAGCATGTCGTGGTACGGCCTGGCCGCGACCCTGCTCGCGGGCGTCGTCGTGCTGGCCGACAGCGACAGTTTCGCCGGCCTGCTGCTGCTCGTCGCGATGGCCCTGCAGTGGCTCACGAGCGGTATGGCGGCCGACTCGTGGTGGGTGATCCCGGCGGCATGGCTGGTGCTCGTGGCGCACGTGACGATTGCACTGGTGGCCAGCGGGCCGGACCAGGCGCCGATCGACCGGACCATCGTGTCGGTGTGGCTCGCCCGCACGATCACGGTCGGCCTCGCCACGACCGCGGTGGCGGTCGTGGCGCTGACGATCGCACCCACGAACGACCGGAGCCTGCCCTACGGTGCGGCGTTCGCACTGGGCGGGCTGATCGTCGCGGTCCTGGTGCTGATCCGGCTCACTGGCGATTCGGGTGCTACAACGCGAGGCGCCGCGCCGAAATAGCGGGCGGGATGCGTCGTCAGCTGCCGAGCGGTCAACGGATGTCGCGAGATCGGGCGTTCACAACATCCATCGACCTCTCGCGAGCGGTCCGCTTCACCGTCCACCGGGACAGCGAAACGCCCGGCTCCGGTCAAGGACCGGGCCGGGCGTCGGGATGCGCGTCGCGTTGAGCGTCAGGCGGATTCCTTGCGCTGGGTGCGCTTGCGGGTCGGCGTGGCGTCGCGGCGCACGATCGTCGGGTTGACGTTGTCGAGCACCACTTCCCGGGTGACCACGACCCGGGCGATGTCGTCGTCGCTCGGGACATCGAACATCACCGGCAGCAACACCTCCTCGAGGATGGCCCGCAGGCCGCGCGCGCCGGTGCCCCGCAGCATCGCCTGCTCGGCGACGGCCTCGACGGCGTCGGTGGTGAACTCCAGCTCGACGTTGTCGATGTCGAACATCTTCTCGTACTGCTTCACCAGCGCATTGCGCGGCTCGGTCAGGATCGACACCAAGCCCCCGCGGTCGAGCGGCTCCACGGTGGTGATGACCGGCAGGCGGCCGATGAACTCCGGGATCAGCCCGAACTTCATCAGGTCCTCCGGCAGCACGTCGGAGAAGCTGGTCATCGGGTCCTTGGCCGACTTCAGGTCGGAGCCGAAGCCCAGGCCCTGCCGGCCGGTGCGTCCCTCGATGATCTTCTCCAGGCCGGCGAAGGCGCCGCCCACGATGAACAACACGTTGGTCGTGTCGATCTGGATGAACTCCTGGTGGGGGTGCTTGCGGCCCCCCTGCGGCGGCACGCTCGCGGTGGTGCCCTCCAGGATCTTCAGCAGCGCCTGCTGCACGCCCTCACCGGACACGTCGCGGGTGATCGACGGGTTCTCGCTCTTGCGGGCCACCTTGTCGATCTCGTCGATGTAGATGATGCCGGTCTCGGCCTTCTTGACGTCGAAGTCGGCGGCCTGGATCAGCTTCAGCAGGATGTTTTCGACGTCCTCACCGACATACCCCGCCTCGGTGAGTGCGGTCGCGTCGGCGATCGCGAACGGCACGTTGAGCATCCGGGCCAGCGTCTGCGCCAGGTAGGTCTTGCCGCACCCGGTCGGGCCGATCAGCAGGATGTTGGACTTGGCGATCTCGACCGGCGGGCCGTCTTTCTTGGTCGCCGCCGGCTGGTCGGCCGCCTGGATGCGCTTGTAGTGGTTGTAGACCGCCACCGACAGGGCTCGCTTGGCGGCGTCCTGCCCGATGACGTACTGCTCGAGGAAGTCGAAGATCTCCCGAGGCTTGGGCAACTGCTCGAGGCCGAGCTCGGAGGTCTCGGCGAGCTCCTCCTCGATGATCTCGTTGCACAGGTCGATGCACTCGTCGCAGATGTAGACACCCGGCCCGGCGATGAGCTTCTTGACCTGCTTCTGGCTCTTGCCGCAGAAAGAGCACTTCAGCAGGTCGCCGCCTTCTCCGATGCGTGCCACGTGCCCTCCAGTCGTGTGTCGTGCTTGCGTGTCGTGCCTGTATGTCGTGCGGGCGTCCTACCCGGCATCCGTCGCGCGGATGCGGATCGGTGGTGCGCCGTGTCCGGCCGACGCTACCGCGCACGGGCCGTCGCAGGTTCCATTGAAACCCGGTGTCGCGCATCAAGTCACGTCTGTCCGCTGACAGCGCAATCCCTTCGTCGCACACGCTTCCGGACGCGAATGACGGCTCCCTCGGCGAGTGACGGCGCGAAGACACCGTCGCTCACCGAGAGAGCCGTCATGTGACATTTTGCAGGCCCGCGGCCGGGCCGCGGAAGTTCGCCCGCTCGCCGCCCCTGCCGCGCCGTCTACTGCGCCGACGCCTTGCGGCTGCTCAACACCTGGTCGATGAGGCCGTACTCCTTGGCCTCCTCGGCGGTCAGGATCTTGTCGCGCTCGATGTCCTGCTTGACCTGCTCGGGCGTGCGGCCGGTGTGCTTGGCCCAGGTGTGCTCCAGCCACTCGCGCATCCGGAACACCTCGTTGGCGGTGATCTCCAGGTCCGAGGCCGTGCCGCCGGCACCCTCCATCGCCGGCTGGTGGATCAGGATGCGGGCGTTGGGCAGCGCGAACCGCTTACCCGGCGCACCGGCACCCAGCAGCACCGCGGCGGCCGACGCGGCCTGGCCGATGACGAACGTCTGCACGTCCGGCTGGATGTACTGCATGGTGTCGTAGATCGCGGTCAGCGCGGTGAACGAGCCGCCCGGCGAGTTGATGTACATCAGGATGTCCCGGTCGGGGTCCTGGCTCTCCAGCACGATCAGCTGGGCGATGATGTCGTCCGCCGACGCGTCGTCGACCTGCACGCCGAGGAAGATGATCCGGTCCTCGAAGAGCTTGTTGTAGGGGTCCGAGCGCTTCATGCCGTAGGAGGTGCGCTCCTCGAACTGCGGCAGGATGTAGCGGCTGCTCGGCTGCGGGGCACTCACCCCGGCATACGGCGAATTCATCTGTGCTCCCATGCTGTTGGTCATGAGTTGCTCCGGCTCGGTGCGTCGGTGGACCGCTCGAAGACGTGGTCGACGAAACCGTATTCGAGGGCTTCCTGTGCGGAGAACCAGCGGTCGCGGTCGGAGTCCTTCTCGATCTGCTCCACCGTCTGGCCGGTGTGCTCGGCGATCAGCTCCGCCATCTGCTTCTTGATGAAGACCAGCTGCTCGGCCTGGATCTTGATGTCCGAGGCCGTGCCACCGATGCCGCCGGACGGCTGGTGCATCATCACCCGGGCGTGCGGCGTCGCGGAGCGCGTGCCGCGGGTGCCCGCCGACAGCAGGAACTGCCCCATGCTGGCCGCCATACCCATCGCGACGGTGGCGACGTCGTTGGGGATCCAGTTCATGGTGTCGAAGATCGCCATACCCGCCGAGATCGAACCGCCGGGGCTGTTGATGTAGAGCCAGATGTCCTTCTCGGGGTCCTCGGCCGCGAGGAGCAACAACTGCGCGCAGATCGCGTTGGCGTTGTCGTCGCGGACGTCGGAGCCGAGGAAGATGATCCGTTCCTTGAGCAGCCGGTTGTAGATCTGATCGTCCAGGCCCATCTGTCCTTCGGTGGCCATGGACACCTCCTGTGCGTTGCTCACCGCGTCTCCATCGTTGGTCGCATTGGTCGTAGGTCGCGACACGTCGTCGTGACAATCGTGGTGCTGTGTGATCTCACTGGACCCTAACGCCCGCGGCACCCAACTCACTCCCCGGTCCGGGCGATGTTCGCCCACGGCGGAATTGTCGACCCGCCGGAGGAGGCCGTATGACGGAACCCCTCCCACGCGTGCAGCGTGGGAGGGGTCCCAGGGTGTCCAGGGTCGGCGTGCGCCGAGTGGCCGAGGTGGCTCAGACGGTGGCGTCGTCCTTCTCCGCCTCGTCCTTCTCCGGCTCGTCGGACTTCGCCTCGTCGGACTTCGCCTCGTCCGAGTCGGCGGCGGCCTCGTCGGCGGCGTCGACTGCCTCGTCCTCGTCCTCGTCGTCGAGCTCGCTGAGGTCGACGGTGTTGCCGTCGGTGTCGACGACCGTGATCTCGTCCAGGACGGATGCCAGCGCCTTGCGGCGGGCGACCTCACCCATGATGGCCGGCACCTGGCCCTGCTGGTCCAGCGCCTGCGCGAACTGGTTGGGGTCCATGCCGTACTGCGAGGCCGACATGACGATGTACTCGATGAGCTCTTCCTGGCCGACCTGCACCTCGTCGCGTTCGACCAGCTTGTCCAGGATCAGCTGGGTCTTCAGCGCCTTGCGGGTCGACTCGTCGACCTCCGCACGGTGCTCGTCGTCCTCGAGGCGGTCCTCGTTCTCCAGGTGCTGGTGCACCTCGTCCTCGATGACCTTCTCCGGCAGCGGCAGGTCCAGGGTCTCCAGCAGGTGGTCCAGCGCCTTGTCACGCGCCTGCACACCCTGCTCGAACCGCTTGGCGCGCTCGACCTGCTCGGAGACCTCGGCGCGCATCTCCTCGATCGTGTCGTGCTCGGAGGCCATCTGCGCGAAGTCGTCGTCCAGCTCGGGCAGCTGACGCTCCTTGACCGCCTGCACCGTGACGGTCACCTCGGCGTCCTCGCCCTCGTGCTCCCCGCCGGCCAACGGCGCGGTGAAGGTCTTGCTGTCGCCGGCCGACAGCCCGGTCAGCGCCTCGTCCAGGCCCTCGAGCATGTTGCCCGAGCCGATCAGGTAGTTGATGCCGGAGACATCGTCGATGTCCTCGTCGCCGATGGTGGCCTTCAGGTCGATGGTGACCGAGTCGCCGTCGGCAGCCGCGCGGTCGACACCGGCCAGCGTGCCGAAGCGCTCGCGCAGCGCCTCGAACTCCTTGTCGACGTCCTCGTCCGTGATCGACAGCGGGTCGACCTCGACGGTGATCTGGGAGAAGTCGGGCAGCTCGAACTCCGGCGCCGTGTCCACCTCGGCGTCGAACTTCAGCGGCTGCTGCTCGTCGACGGGCACCTCGGTGACCTCGACCTCCGGCTGGCCCATCGGACGCAGCTCGTTCTCGATCAGCGCCTGGCTGTAGAAGCCCGGCAGCGCCTCGTTGATCGCCTCCTGCAGCACCGCCGGACGGCCGATGCGCTGGTCGATGATGCGGGCCGGCACCTTGCCCTTGCGGAAGCCCGGCACCTGGATCTGCGCGCCGATCGCCTTGTACGCCTCGTCGACGCTCGGCTTCAGTTCCTCGTAGGGAACCTCCACGGTCAGCTTGACGCGGGTCGGACCCAACTTCTCGACGGCACTCTTCACTGCAGGGACTCCAAAATGGTGGTGGTTCGGCTCCGCCACACGGAGCCCGTCATCGCTGCGGCGACATACGTCATCCGCCGCACTAACAGATCATGCTAGCTGTCGGGGTAGCCGGATTCGAACCGGCGGCCTTCCGCTCCCAAAGCGGACGCGCTACCAAGCTGCGCCATACCCCGTCATCACCGCCCACAGGACGGAGCCGGTTTGGTCGGCCTGCGGGCGGGCAGTAGGCTAACGCCTCGGTTGACGGGATCGCACATCGGCGGTCGCGCGGACCACGCGGGCGTAGCTCAATGGTAGAGCCTCAGTCTTCCAAACTGATGACGCGAGTTCGATTCTCGTCGCCCGCTCAACAGGAGAGGCCGGCGCGGCGGCGCCGGCCGCTCCAGTTGAGCTCCAGGCGGTGTGTGCTGCGCTCCCAAGGGTACCGAACCG